>JALSJL010000388.1 GCA_026989405.1 Marinosulfonomonas sp.
CAACTGGACCTGACCGCGCGTTGATCCGTGGGCGGGTGGCCGTCGCCTTTGGAAGCCCGCCAAAAAACCCGGCGCCGTGGCTACAGGTCGATTTCGATCACACCGTCCCTTTGCGCGGCGCGGGACTGGCAGAGAATCATCTGTCGGGTGCGTTCGGATTTCGAAAGCACATAGTCGCGGTGTTCCACCTCGCCGCTGATCACCGAGCATTTGCAGATGCCGCACAGCCCGTCCGAGCATTTTACGTCGACATGCACCCCGGCCGCCAACAGTGCATCGGTCGCGGTCTGGTCGGCTGCGACCGGAATTTCGCGCCCGGTTCGGGCCAGGCGCAGGGTAAACGGGTGGTTTTCACGTTCTGGTGTTTCGGGCGCCGAGAAGTATTCAAGGTGTTTTGCATCATCGGGAAAGCCTGCACGGTCGGCTGCTGAAAGCACTGCCTGCATATAGGCATCGGGCCCACAGGTGTAGACATGCGCGCCGGGCCGGTAGTGCAGGATGCGCGCCAGGTCGGCGCGCGTGCCCTCGTCCGAGATGTGCAAATGCACATGTGCAGCCCAGGGGGCTTTTTCGATGTCCGGCAAGAAAGCGGCGTCGTGGCGTGTCGGCACCGAATAGTGCAGTGCAAAGGCACGTCCCAGTTCATGCAGCCGGTGCGCCATCGCAATCATCGGCGTCACGCCAATGCCGCCGCCCATGAGATAGGTAAGACGTGCATCTTCAATCAGTGGAAAGTTGTTGATCGGGTAAGATATGAACACCCGGCGGCCTTCCCGGAAAATGCGGTGCAACAGGCGCGAGCCTCCGCGCCCGGCGTCTTCGCGCAGAACCGCGATCTGGTAGCGTGACCGGTCGGCCGGATTGCCCGAGAGGGAAAACTGGCGGAAGAACTCGGGGGCAACCACGACGTCGATGTAGGCGCCGGCCGTGAACTCGGGCATGGCAGAGCCGTCAGGCATGGAAAACTCGTATTTCGACACCTTTTCCGATAGTTGTTCGACTTTGCTTACGACGGTTTGAAGCACCGGTATTTCGGCTGTTCCGGCGGTGTAGACATGCTCTGGCGCGATGCCGGCCGCCCGCCGTTTTTTGTGCTCGGCCGCGCTGATCATCGCCTCGTAGGCCTCGATCCCGGCGTCGCGGTCCATCGGAAACGGCCAGGGGAAAGGGGGCGGCGCGAGCGGCGCCGGGTAGACTGCAAGCGTCTGGTCTTCGTAGC
Organism: Marinosulfonomonas sp.; assembly: GCA_026989405.1. Classification (GTDB taxonomy): domain Bacteria; phylum Pseudomonadota; class Alphaproteobacteria; order Rhodobacterales; family Rhodobacteraceae; genus JAJRUE01. The sequence goes on from JALSJL010000388.1 coordinate 1,220, forward strand.
GCAGCGCGAGTTGCTTCTGCAGTGGCCGGGCGTTGACCGGATGCGCTGTCGGGCGGTAGGGGCCTTCGTCCACCATTTCGATGTCCCACCACCACTTTTTCACGCTGTTTATCTCGCCGCGTCCAGCCAGATCGTCCAGTTTCGCCAAGGCCCTGGCGGCAAATGGCATGGTGGATGCGGCCCATCTGAACGGGGCTTCGGCAAACAGGCCTTCCAGGTTCCAGGGGCAGGTCTTCATGCAGCGCCCGCACATGGCGCCGTTCGGCTGGCTGACCCGATATGTCGTGCATTTCTGGCTGTCGGATTTCCAGATTTCGTAGCCGTTGAACATCAGTTTCGGCCCGGCGGTGATCGCGCCAGAGGGGCATTCGCGCGCGCATTTGTTGCAGGATTCGCAAAATGCCTGAAGCCCGAAGTCGATCGGCTTGTCGTGGCTCATGGGCATGTCGGTGGTGATCACCCCGCTTTTCAGCCGCGGCCCGAGAAACGGGTTGAGGATCACTTCGCCGATGCGGCTGACCTCACCCAGCCCGGAAAGCAGCAAGAGCGGCGGGTTGAGCACCTCGTCATCCATCACCGAATGCACCCGGGCCGAGTGGCCCAGCCGGCGAATGTGCTCGGCCAGCACGCCGCCGAGCAGCGAAAACCGCAGGTAGGCGCGCATCGACTGGGCGCAGGCAATCCAGTCGTCGCCGGAGGCGCCTTCCATGGTTTCATGGCCCTGGTCGATGATGATCGAGATGGCGTTTTCGTGATAGGGGTCAATGGGTTGCCCGGCGGCGTCGTGGCTGTAATAGGCCCAGTCGGGGCAGGCGCTCAGCCCCACCGCGTCGCAGCCCAGAAAATAGGCGGCGGCCTTGATGTTTTCGGCATTTCGGGCCGGGTCGCCTGTCGTGGGGTGCCGTTCGGGCGCAGGGTCGCCGTCCTGCAGCAGAATGAAGGCGCCAAGCGACGGGCGAAAGGCATAGGCGGCGGCGGATTTTCGAACGTAGTTGCCGTTTTTCGAGCCTTCCTGCGTCTTGGGGCCAAGGTCGCCAAACAGAGAACGCGCGAACATGTTGGCGCGTTTGGGCACGCGCGCGACATTGGCGGCGTCGATGTAGGTGGTCGGCGCATCCACGCGCTTGAGTGTTTCAAACGGGTGCGGGCCAAGCACATAGTCGCGCCGGGCAAAGGGGTCGCGGTTTCGCGCGTTCACGGCGTGGCGTCCGAACCCGGTGTGCCAGCTGGCCGGCGGGCGGGCGGTTTCGCAAAGCGGTCTGTCGGGCGCAAAGGCAAGGGTGGTCGTGACCGCCGCCAGCCCGAAATTCCGGCCGATGAAAGGGTTGTGGACCTGCCCGTCGCGCACCGTCGCAAGACCTGCGGCAACCGCCAGGCGCTTGAGGTGCACATCGGCCGCTGCAGCGCTGTGGGCGCGCGCGTCATGTCCCAGCAACCGGATGTAGCTGGCCAGGGTTACGGCCGTTTCCGCGCCGCGCAGGCAGGCCCGGTGTTCAAGCGCGTCCTGAACCCAGTCGCAGCCCTTTTCATCGGCCCCCGGCGCGCGCCGGTGATCATACAGAAAGACCAGCGCGTGGGTGTGGTGGCGCACCGGGGCGGGCGGGGCATCCATGGCGTCGCGCAGCCCCGCCATGATCACGTCTATTCCGGCGGCCAGCGTCTTGGGCTGCATGGTTCGGATCTTGTCGGCCAGACGCGCGACGTCGGGGTTTTCCAACGGCACGTCGCGCCAGGCAGAGGGCGGGATTTCGCACAGCCCGACCATGGCGGCATCGCAGTAATATCCGAACGATTTCAGGTGATTGGCCCGGGCCGTCAGGCCTTCGGGGATCACTGCGCGCTCTGGCTTCACCAATCCATCGCGGGTGGCATCAAGCATCGCCTGGTAGTCCCGCATCGCATTGACAATGGACAGCGGGTCGTCGCTGCGCCGGAAAGACAGGCCCGGCTCGGGGGCGATCTGGCCAAGATCGGGAATGTCATCGGCCCGCGCGAGCTTTTCCATCGGATACGGGCCCAGGTGAAACGGGCGCTTGGCGTAGGAAAACAGGCGGCTCATGGCGACAGTTGTTCACGCTTCGTTTGGGGTGTCAACGCGCGCAAAGCTGTGCCAATACGGGCCGGACCAGTCAGGAGGCGCAAATGCCGGTGCGGGCGATATTGTTCGACAAGGACGGGACGCTGTTCGATTTTCAGCGAACCTGGGCACCCTGGGTTGCCGTGGTGATTGATCGGCTGGCCCAGGGCGACGAACAACTGGCCGATCAACTGGCGCGTGCCTGGCACTTTGACAGGGCCAAACTGCGCATCGGCCGCGACAGCATCATCATCTCGGGCGAAGTGGAGCAGGTCGCCCGGCAGATCCACCCATTGGTGCCAGGCTATGGCCCGGATGCGCTCCTGGCGCTGCTGGATGAAACCGGCGCGCAGGCCGAAGGCGTGCCCGTCCTGCCCCTGGCCGGGTTTCTGCAGGGGCTGTCGGACAGCGGGCTGCGCCTTGGCGTTGCAACCAACGACACCGAAAGCACGGCGCGTGCGCAATTGCACCGGGCCGGTATCGAGCACCGGTTCGACTTCATTGCCGGATATGACAGCGGACATGGCGGAAAACCCGCGCCGGGGATGTGTCTGGCCTTTGCCGACCATTTGGACCTTGATCCGGCGCAGATCGTGATGGTGGGCGACAGCCGGCACGACCTTTGCGCCGGGCGGGCGGCCGGGATGCGATGCGTCGGGGTTCTGACCGGGCTGGCCGACGAAAGCGATCTGGCGCCCTACGCGGATGTGGTCTTGTCAGACATCGGCGAACTGCCCAGGTGGCTGGGACAGGTGCTGCCGCCGCGCTCGATCGTGATATCGTGACCGGGCAGAAGGCCGGGAATACCGGCAGCCCGACGTTTTACATGAACGGCGGGGGGCAGGTCCTGTATGGCAACGTGGGCGACAAGCTGCGCGAAGCCAATGTCGAGGAACTGTTGCGCTCGCGTGGCCCGGAAGAAGCAAGCTGGTGCTGATGCCCGTGGCCTGAAGGTCGCGCGCAGGATCGTGAAAGCGACAGTTCCTGTCGCAAAACGCGCGGAAATCCGGCCGCCGCTGTCGTTTCCTGAGCCGGAACGGGAGATCAGCATGGCTCAGAAAACCGAACGGCGCGGGCGCAGCGGCGGCAGGGCGGGAAACGCCCGGCGCGGCTCTGCCAGAGCCATCCAGCAAATGCCCTGGCGCATACCGACCAACGTCGACCGACCGACCGAGCCTCTGGATGACACCGGGATCATGGCGATCCATGATGGCGCGATGCGCATTCTCGAAGAGATCGGTATCGAGTTTCTGAACGCCGATGCCCGGCGCATCATGCGCAAAGCGGGCTGCACAATCGACGGCACGAATGTGCGCATGGGGCGCGAATTCGTGATGGAAATGGTGGCGAAAGCGCCGTCGGAATTCACGATCACCCCGCGCAACCCGGCGCGCCAGGTGAAGGTCGGCGGCAAGAACCTGCTGTTCGTCAATGTCTCATCGCCGCCGAACTATTGGGACATGGAGATCGGCCGCAAGGTGCCCGGCACCCGCGAGCAATGCGGCAACCTGTTGAAATTGACGCAATATTTCAACTGTATTCACCTGAGCGCAGGCTATCCGGTCGAACCTGTCGATGTGCACCCGTCGATCCGCCATCTCGACGTGGTTCACGACAAGCTGTTGCTTACCGACAAGGTGACACATGCCTATTCGCTGGGGGCCGAACGGGTGGAAGACGTGACCGAGATGGTGCGCATTGCCAGCGGGCTGAGCCATGCGGATTTCGAGGCGCGGCCGCATATCTACACCAACATCAACTCGACATCGCCGCTGAAACACGACGACCTGATGCTCGATGGCTTCATGCGCATGGTAAAGCGCGGCCAGGCGGTGATGGTGTCGCCCTTCACGCTGGCCGGCGCGATGGCGCCGGTGACGATGGCGGGCGCTGTGGCACAGTCGATCGCCGAGGGGCTGTGCGTGATCGCCCTGGCGCAGTTCATGCGCCCCGGAACGCCTTGCATTTTCGGCACCTTCACCTCGAACGTGGACATGCGAAGCGGGGCCCCTGCCTTTGGCACGCCGGAATACATGCGCGCGACGCAGATGACGGGCCAGATGACGCGGTTTTACGGCTTGCCCATGCGTGCCTCTGGCGTGTGCACCTCGAACGTGCCGGACGGGCAGGCGATGTGGGAAACCTCAAACAGCCTGTGGTCGGCGGTGCAGTCGGGCACCAACATGGTGGTGCATGCCGCCGGCTGGCTCGAGGGCGGTTTGATCGCAAGCCCCGAAAAGTTCGTGATGGATTGCGAGGTCTTGCAGCAGATTCAGCGCTATATGGAACCGCAGATCACCGCGACCGGGCCGGACGACATTGCGCTGGAGGCCATCCGGGAAGTCGGCAGCAGCGATCATTTCTTCGGCATCGCGCATACGCAGGAGCGCTATGAAACCGCGTTCTATCAGCCCTTTCTTTCAGACTGGACGAACCACGAGGCGTGGGAACTGAAAGGCGCAGAATGGACCGCGCAGCGCGCGCACCGGGTGTTCAAGGACATTCTTGCCGAATTCGAACCGCCGCCAATGGACGAGGCGGTCCGTGAGGAACTGGCCGATTTCGTTGAACGGCGAAAGGCCGAAGGTGGCGCGCCGACCGATTTCTGAGGTGGCGCGGGATGCATTCAATTTGAACGGTTTTCTTTGACGGATGTTAAAGTCGGCCCGCTAGGTTCCCCGGAAATTACAGGGAACATGCCATGCACGGTCTGATCAACCGCTCACTCCAATGTTTTGTCCGCGATACCTACGGCGACGACAATTGGCGCAGCATTGCCAAGTCCGCAAGACTCGGGTTTGTCAATTTCGAAGCGCTCATGACCTACCCCGATGAACTGACCTTTCGGGCGTTGACTGCGGCCTGCACCACGCTGAACAAACCCAGTGACGTCCTGCTTGAAGATCTCGGCACCTACCTGGTGTCGCACCCGAACCTTGAGGCGGTTCGGCGCATCCTTCGTTTCGGCGGCGAGACGTTCCTGGATTTCCTGTATTCTCTGGACGATCTGCCTGACCGTGTTCGGCTGGCGGTTCCCGATCTGAACCTGCCCCGGCTTGAATTGCGAGAACATTCTCCGGGGGCGTTGACCCTGCGAAGTATCGGGGCGTGCCCCGGGTTCGGGCATGTGATGGTCGGAATACTCCGGGCGATGTCCGATGACTATGGAACGCTCGCCTTTCTTGAACATCTGGGGGCCGGAAATGGTGAGGAAATCGTGTCGGTCCAGCTTCTGGAGGTCGGGTTTTCCGCCGGCCGTGAATTCAGGCTTGCCTTGGGGTCGGCCTGAATGGGGGTGCAGTTGAAACATGTGAAAATTGACGAGACCACGCTCGACTTTCTCATGCCGATGCATGCGATCATCCGGCCTTCGGGCCACATTGAGCATTGTGGCCCGACACTGGAAAAACTGATCGGGACGGCGCGTGCCGATGCGCCGCGGTTTCTGGAGGTGTTCGAAATCCGCCGGCCCCATGAAAATGCAAGAACCTTTGATGATCTCAGGCAATTGGCCGGCCTCAGTTTGCGCCTGAGCCCGCGCCACGCCCCCCATCTCAGAATGAAGGGCATGTTTTCAAGCCTTTCCGATGACGACCGGCTGCTGGTCAACCTGTCGTTCGGCCTGTCCATAATCGAGGCGGTTCAGGATCTCGGCCTGAGCAACGGAGACTTTGCGCCGACCGACCTGGCCATTGAAATGCTGTATCTGGTTGAAGCAAAATCGGCCGTGATGGAGGAATCGCGCCGACTCAACAATCGCCTCCACAGTGCCCAGCGCGCGGCCCATGAACAAGCGATGCGCGACTCGTTGACCGGTCTGAAAAACCGGCGCGCAATGGATCAGCGATTGAAGGAACTGGTCGAGGCGGAAACGCCATTCGGGCTGATGCACGTCGATCTGGACTACTTCAAGGCGGTGAATGACACCTACGGCCATGCCGCGGGCGACCTGGTGCTGCAAGCCGCCGCCCAGGTCTTGCTGGATGAAACGCGCAAGGAAGACATGGTTGCGCGCGTCGGCGGGGATGAGTTTGTTCTGGTATTCGAAAACATCGTCGACACAGATCGGCTGAACCTGATTGCCAATCGAATTGTCGCACGCCTGGAAGAACCCGTCGACTATCAGGGCCAGCGGTGCCGGATATCGGGCAGCATCGGGTTTACGACGTCAGAATTTTATGCGGCCCCGGATCTGGACAGCATGTTGACCGATGTCGATGTTGCCCTTTACGAATCAAAGCGAAAAGGTCGCGCACAGGCGACCATGGTGACGCGGGAACTGCTGGAAACGGCGCAAGGCGCGGATCACAACTGACATCCGTTTGCCGGCATGGTGGCTGGCTCCGGCGCTTCCGGAACGCCGGACGCGGAACATTTTTCGACAGAAACAGCCAGATCGTCCGTATGATCATTGATGCGCCGGTTGCCAGGGTCGCAAGACACGGTGCCGGGCCAACAGTCTGGAATACGGAACACAAGATGATTTCGACCGCAACACTCGCAGCCATCCGGTTCGGATACGGCCTGGGCCCCTCGGCAGGGGCGCACCCCCCCGAGACCATGTTGGCCGGGCTGGCGTTGCCGGATGCAATGGCGCAGGCCTACCCGGTCAAGCCTTCGCACGAGGCCGTCAGGATTGCCAGGGCCTACAGAAGGGCAAAACGCGCCGCCGGCAAGGCAGGTGCCAAGGACAACCCTGATTTGCAGGAAATGCGAACCAACCTGCGCGCGGCAGCCGGGTTGGGGCTCGTTCAGGGAATGGCGCGGATCCTGGAAACACCTGTGCCGTTTCGAGAGCGTCTGGTCTGGTTCTGGGCCGACCATTTCACGGCCGTCGCCAGGAATGCGGTCGGCAAAGCGGTGGCGCCAGCCTACATCGACGAAGCAATTCGGCCGCATGTTGCCGGAACGTTTGCAGATATGCTCAAAGCGGTGGTCACACATCCGTTCATGCTGAGCTATCTTGACCAGGCGTCCTCCACCGGCCCGAACTCTGCAATCGGAAAACGGCGCGGTCGCGGCCTGAACGAAAACCTGGCAAGGGAAGTGCTGGAACTGCACACATTGGGCCTGGGCGCCGGGTATTCGCAAGACGATGTGCGCCAGATGGCAGAACTCATGACCGGGCTGACGGTGACGAAAAACGGGGCATTCGAGTTCAATCCGCGGATGGCGGAAGACGGCTCTGAAACCATACTCGGCCGAACCTATGGTGGCGGGCGTCCGACACTGGCCGACGTATTTGCCGCACTGGATGACCTGGCCATGCACCCTTTCACGGCGCGCCACCTTGCGCAAAAACTGGCTGTGCATTTCGTGGCGGACGATGTGCAAGACAGTCTGGTTGAACACCTGGGTGCGGCCTATCTGGCGTCGGGCGGCAAGCTGATGGCCATGTATGCGGCACTACTTGAGCACCCGGCAGCCTGGGCCCCAGAGCTGCAAAAGGCCAAACGCCCGTTTGACTTCATCGCATCGGCGCTGGTTGCGCTGAACCTTCCGGGCAAGAGGCTGGCGGGGCTAGAACCAAATGAATTGAACCGGTTGCTGTTTCGCCCGCTCGCCGACATGGGCCAGCCTTTCATGGGCTCAAGGGGGCCGGACGGCTGGCCTGAAACGGCCGATGCCTGGATCACTCCACAGGGGCTGGCAAGCCGCATATCCTGGGCAGCGGCGGTTGCCGGAAAAGCCGGTGGCAGGGCGGGCGCGCCGGCGCGGTTTCTTGAACAGACCCTTGCAGATGCGGCCGGCCCGCGACTGTCCTGGGCGGTGCGCCAGACAAATGATCCGGCTGAAGGCGTGACGCTTGTCTTTGCGTCGGCCGAATTCAATCGACGGTAGGTGAAAACATGACCTCACATTTCTTGACAAGACGGAAACTTCTCAAGTCTGCGAGCGTTCTTGGATGTTCTGCGGCTGCCAGCCCGTTCCTGACAACGCTCACGCTGGCGGCGATGCCGGGTGATGCGCGGCTGGTTGTGATCATTCTGCGCGGTGCCATGGACGGGCTGGACGTGGTTCAGCCGCGCGGCGATGCGAACTTCGCACGGCTGCGCACGGGTCTGGAAAGCAATGCACAAGACCTGGACGGGTTCTATTGGTTGCATGAGGGGTTGGCCGATCTGATGCCTCTCTGGCGGGCCGGGCAACTGGCATTCGTGCACGCGGCCTCGACGCCTTACCGCGACAAACGCAGCCATTTTGACGGCCAGGACATGCTGGAAGCGGGCACCGCGACCGATGTTGCGCCCGCGGCTGTGCGTGACGGGTGGCTGAACCGGCTGTTGCAGGCGATGCCGGGTTCGGCCGGTGAGACGGCCTTTGCCATCGGGCGCGAGAACCTGAAAATCCTGTCCGGGCGCGCGCCGGTTTCAAACTGGGCGCCGAACACCAGGATGGCGCTTTCGGAATCGGCCAGGCGCTTGCTGCAGGAAGCCTACCACGACGACCCGCTTTTTGCCGACTCTGCGCTGGAAGCCATGGAACTGGCTGATGTGATGGCCCGGGAGCCGGCAGCCTCTGATGGCAATACGGCGAAGATGCAGGACATGATGCGCGCAGGTGGTGGGCTCTCGGAACGGGCGTTGGCGGCTTTCGCGGCCGACCGGCTGAATCGCGACACGCGGATTGCCGCGTTTTCGATCAACGGGTGGGACACGCATCGAAATCAGGAACAAGGTCTGAAACGCGCCCTTGGCCGTCTTTCGCAGGCAATTGCGACGCTGAAGGAAGGGCTTGGAAGCAACTGGGGAAAAACCACCGTGATCGCCATGACCGAATTTGGCCGCACGGTGCGCGAAAATGGCACTGCGGGCACAGATCACGGCACCGGAGGGGCCATGATCCTGGCTGGCGGTGCAATCAATGGTGGGAAGGTTCACGGTCGCTGGCCGGGGCTTTCCGAAGCCGACCTTTACGATCGGCGGGATCTGATGCCAACAAGCGACGTGCGCAGCTGGGCGGCCTGGGCGATGCGCGACTTGTTCTCGCTCGAACGTCATGTCCTTGAAAATACCGTGTTTCCCGGGCTGGACATGGGGGGCGATCCGGGAATTATCTTGTAGTCCCGGCTGACATGCTCCCGATACCGTTCAATGTCTGCCGAGGTCGTGCCCCCGCTTGCAGAAATCGCCGGCGCTGGCCGACCTGACGCAGTTGGATCGAGGCTTTTGTGGCGATGCAATCAAACCATGAATTCGATTTCGCGGCGGCCTGGCGGGCAGGAAAAGGCAGCGCCGTTCGCCCGGAACACATCCACGATTGTTGAACGGCGCGACACGGGCGCGCCGTTCAGTGGTTTTTTGCTCAGCCTGTTGGTGCACCCATGTCGATCCCGACAATGTCCGCGGCCGCCACGAGCTTGCGCACAAAATCCTGCGCGGCCCTGGCCCAGGCGGCTTTTTCAAGCGCTTCGCGAATGCCCGGGGCGGCTGTTTCATAGGGCAGGGGGGCACCGTCGGCCCGCGCCAGCAATTGGATCAGGTGGATGCCATAGCGGGTTTCGACCGGCGTTGAAGTGATCTCCCCCGGTTCCAGCGTTTCAAGCGCTGCCTCGAATTCCGGCACGGTATCGCCCGGGCCGACCTGGCCAAGCCGCCCGCCGGCGTCGCGTGAGGAACAATCGCTTTGCTCCTGCGCGATGGCGGCGAAATCGCCCGGGCGTTCGGCAAGGCGCGCAAGCGCCGCTTTGGCGCGCGCCATCGCCTTTTCGCGGGCCGGCTTGTCCTCCGGGGCCGCCAGAAACAGGATATGGGCCGCTTCGAACAAGGCCGGCGAGCGGTAGCGTTCCGGCTGAGCCTGAAACACCGCGCGCAGCTGTTGATCGGTGATCGGCGCCGGGTCGACGCCCTCTTCCGTCACCGCGCGGATCAGGGCTTCTTCGTCGGTTTCGCGCAGGCCCGGCGCCAGTTCGTGCGGCTCGGGCGTCAGCCCAAGCCGCTCGGCTTCCTGCAACAGCAGGGCGCGGATCACCAGCGCATGCGCCGCCTTGCGCCAGGCCACGCCCGGTTTGCCGGCCGGCGCGGGCTGGTGCTGCGCTTCGGCCGCGATGTCAGCGGCCGGGATGGTCCGGCCATTGACGGTGATTTCAGGAAACAACGGTTTGTTCATGGCCTTACTCCGCCGGGTGCTTGCGGCGCGCGCGCACGATCTGGAAACCCGGGCGCCAGATATAGCGGATCGGCGCCGACAGCATGTGCACAAGGCGCGTGAACGGGAAGATCAGGAAGATCGTCAGCCCCAACACGATATGCAGCTTGAAGATCAGCGGAACATGCTGCAGGTAGCTGGCCGCCTTGGGATCAAGGGTAAAGATGCCGAAGGCCCAGGCCATGAACTTGACCACTTCGCCCTCTTCGATCGAAGCCAGCGACACCGGCACCGAAATCAGGCCAAGCGCCAGCTGCGCAATCAGCAGCAGGATGATCGCCGTATCCCAGAAGCTGGAGGTCGCGCGCACGCGTGGGTCAACCAGGCGCCGGTGCGCCAGCATCAGCGCGCCGATGATGGCGACGATACCGGCAATGCCGCCGGCGGTTGCGGCCAGCAGCGTCTTGGTTTCCGGATTGATCCCGAAAGCTTCGTAAATCTGGATCGGGATCAGCAGGCCGAAGAGGTGGCCGAAGAAGATCACCAGCACACCGACATGGAACAGCACCGAGCCCATGACCAGCTGTTTGCGCCGCAGCAGCTGCGAGGATGACGACTTCCAGGTGAACGGGTCGCGGTCGTAGCGTGCGATCGAGCCGATGGCCAGAACCGCGAGCGCGATGTAGGGGTAAACTCCGAAGAAAAACTGGTTCATCTGAGGCTCCTTCACTCAGCCGCGGTGCGGGTCGGGCCCGGCGCGGGGTTAACAGGGG
>JALSJL010000389.1 GCA_026989405.1 Marinosulfonomonas sp.
TCTGGGCTCTATCCACAGTTTCACTCCAATTGTGGAGGGTCAGACCCTCCGGCTCGTATTTTGCCGGGACAAGTGCCCGACAATCGGGTCCTTACGGGTCCTTCGCAATCTCGCCCCCGGGGATCGCCCGAGGAGTATTGTTCATTTCCCGTCTCAGGTCGGATTTATGGCTTTCGCCACCGGCCGTCTTGGACGAAGCACACAGGCCGCCACGAATCCGTAGCGACCTGAGCAGGCGGGATATAGGAGGTTTCCAACCGGATGTGAAGAGGAAAATAAAAAGCTTTTCGACAGCCCCCTCTTCCGGGGGGCTCCGACCTGGCAATCCGGGCCCTGCGGGCGCTCAGATCAGTTGCCGGTAAACCCTTGTTGCAAGGTCGGTCAGCTCATCGCGCGCAAGCTCGCCGACCACGGCATATCGCAGGTCCTCGTCCTGCCAGTAGATGCCCATCACGCGGCCGTCCTGCTCGAACTGGAACGAGGCCAGCAATCCGGGCGAGCCGCCGGTTGCATAGACGGTGATGCGCCGGCCCCTGCCGTCTTCATACATGAACTGCGCCGCGGGGCCATCGCCGGCCGGCAGCAACCGCCCGCCCATCAGGGCAAACCCCGCGCCCGAAAGGTCGGGCGCCACGATTTCCGCGCCCAGCCGCCTGGACAGCCAGCCGACAAGATGCGTCTCCTGGTCGGCCGACACCTCGACCGGATGCAGGACTTCGCTGGCATAGACCGTATGGGCCGCCATGGCTTCGCGCACGATGTCGGCTTCGGCCAGGGTGGCGCCCTGCTCGATGACGCCGCGGGCAAACCAGCCTCCGCCGATGCCGGCGGCCATCAGCGCCAGCATCGCGGCGACACGCAGGATGGGGGGCCAGTTCGAATTTGCCGACAGCCCCGCACCGGGCCGAGGCAGATGCCGAACCTGTCTTTCGGCCTCCGCCGCCGGAAACAACGCCTGCAGCGCTGCATTCTGGCGAATCCAGTCGGCAACCTCGGCCGCCTTGTCGGGGTTCGCGGCCAGGAAGGCCTCTGCCATGTCGCGCTCGCGTCCATCGAGCTGGCCGTCCGCATAGGCGTGCAAGAGGTCATCGTTCACTGTCTGCATCGGTTTGTCGGCGCTCATGGCACACTCCTGACTGGGGGCAGTTCGCTTTCCGAACGCCATTTGCGCAGTTTCGCGCGCGCCCGCGAAATCCGCGACATCAGCGTTCCGACCGGGATGCCCAAGGCCCTGGCCGCCTGCCCATACTCCAACCCGCCGACCACCACGAGCAACAGGGCTTCGCGCTGGTCGTCGGGCAGTCTTTCAAGCGCCCGGGCCATGGCGACAAGCTCGAGCCGGCTGTCGTCATCGGCCCGCGCGGCGGTGTCGGCGATGCGCTCGTCCAGCGGCAGCGTCTGCCGCATCCGGCCCGCCGCGCGGCTGTTTCGGAACAGGTTCAGCAACATCTTCATCAGCCAGGGCTTGAGCGGCCGGCCGGGCATCCAGAGCTTCTGCTTGCGGATGGCGCGCTCGACACAATCCTGCACTAGGTCATCGGCCTGAACGCGGTCGCGTGTCAGCGAAAACGCATAGCGCCACAGATCGGGCAGGCTGTCCTGCAACTGAACCTGAAAACTTGCCAATGCCATTGTCCCGGTCAACGGTCCCGGCAGAGGCTATCCCCGCCGGGGCCGGTTTCATCTGATGTCAGGGCCGCGCCACGTGCCAGACGCCCTTGACGCCGTCGCCGGTCATCTCGCCCGGCCGCGCGTCGTTGATCCAGAGATACAACGGTTTGCCCTTGTAGGCGATCTGAAGCGTTCCGTCCTTGCGGGTGATCAGCGAAAAGCCCTTGGGAAGGTCCATCTGCGCGTCAACGACCAGCGGCGGCCATTTGGCCGCGCATTGGTCATAGCAGTTGGATACGCCCTTGCCGTCCTTGTCGAAAGTGTAGAGCGTCATCATGTCGGCATCCATCAGATAAATCTGATCGCCGAGCTTGCCGGTGACGACAGGCTTGCCGCCATGGGCCGCGCCAAATGCCAGTCCGGCGGACAGCGCCAGCGTTGCAGCCGCCGTGGCGACGGTTCCGAGATAGGTCATCGTGATCCTCCTGTTCATTGTCTTGCGCCCGCCGGAAATGGCGAACTGCAAGACATACAGGCGACGGGGCGGGTTTATTCCCGCGGGAACCAGAAAAACCGGAAAATTCCTTCCGGCCCGGCCCCGGCCCCGGGGCAGGACGTGAAAAAGGCGGGCCTGTTGACCCGCCTTGTTCGACAGTCGCTTGTGCCCGATCAGTTGCCGGTGGCAGAGTCCACGTCGATGGTGACGCCCGGACCCATGGTCGAGCTGAGCGCGATCGACTTCATGTAGGCCCCCTTGGCGCCCGACGGTCTGGCCTTTTGCACGGCATCGATGAAGGCTTTGACATTCTCTGTCAGCTTCTTTTCGTCGAACGACGCCTTGCCGACACCTGCGTGCACGACACCGGCCTTTTCGACCTTGAACTGAACCTCGCCGCCCTTGGCCTTCTTGACCGCATCGGCCACGTCCATCGTCACGGTGCCGACCTTCGGGTTCGGCATCAGGTTGCGCGGGCCCAGAACCTTGCCCAGACGGCCGACGATCGGCATCATGTCGGGCGTGGCAATGCAGCGGTCGAACTCGATCTTGCCGCTCTGCACGGTTTCCATCAGGTCTTCGGCGCCCACGATGTCGGCCCCGGCCTTCCTGGCCTCTTCGGCCTTGTCGCCGCGGGCAAACACCGCCACGCGCACGTCCTTGCCGGTGCCGTTGGGCAGGGCGACGACGCCGCGCACCATCTGGTCGGCGTGGCGCGGATCAACCCCGAGGTTCATCGCGATCTCGACGGTTTCATCGAACTTTGCCTTGGCATTGTCCTTGACCAGCTTCACGGCCTCTTCGACCGAAACGTTTTTCTTGCCTTCGAAAGCTTCTTTCGCCGCCTTCATGCGTTTTCCGAGTTTTGCCATGATCTTACCCTTTCACCTCGATGCCCATCGAGCGGGCAGACCCCAGGATGATCTTCATCGCCGCCTCGATATCGTTGGCGTTCAGATCCTTCATCTTGGCTTCGGCAATTTCCTTGACCTGTTTCGTGGTCACGGAGCCGACGGTTTCACGACCCGGCAGATTGGCGCCCGACTTGAGCCCTGCGGCCTTTTTCAGGAAATAGGACGCCGGCGGCGTCTTGATGTCCATGGTGAAGGACTTGTCCTGGTAGTAGGTGATCACGGTCGGGCAAGGCGCGCCCGGCTCGAGATCCTGCGTCTTGGCGTTGAACGCCTTGCAGAATTCCATGATGTTGATCCCACGCTGACCAAGCGCCGGCCCCACGGGCGGGGACGGGTTCGCTTGCCCTGCGGGCACCTGCAGCTTCATTGTGCCGGCAACTTTCTTGGCCATCGGCCTTCTCCTTTTCACCTCGGCCCGCGACGCGTCGGGGCCGTTCTTCGGTTGAGTGGTTCGGCCGGTCACGCGCGCGCGCCGCACCTCCCACGGGTATGTCCGGTGCAGATGGTGCTGCAACCGAAGCACGCCGAATAGGCTGCATCGAAGGATTTGGCAAGTGGAATCATCGCGCCCGGCTCCGATCGGCAGCTGGCGGATGGGCCGTGGCCACGACAGGCTGAACCACCGGGCAAAGCGGTTTCGTCATGGAGCCTCCACGCGGGGCAAGCCGATGGAACACGCTTTTCGCGCTGCGTGTCATGAAGGCCCGTCCATCAGGACAATGACGCAAACCGGACAGTGCAGGCCCCCTGGCCAACGGCAGCCCTGCCCGCCGTGCAGAGGCTGGCCGCCCAGTTGACCCGACGCCAGTTGTCCGGTTTTGCGGGGCCGCGCCCGGATGCCGCTAATGCGCCTGACCTGACGCCGTTCCCTCGAACAATGGCCCCAGCCGTCTGACCTCGCGCTGCATGTGTTCGCGAAACAGCGTCACGCGCCTGGTATCGCGCAGATCACGGTGATAAAGCAGCCACAGACCCAGATCATGGCGCGCTTTGGGTTGGCGAAACCGCGTCAGCTCCGGGTCTGCGTCGCCCAGGAAACACGGCAGGTAACCGAGCCCCATTCCTTCTTTCAGAGCCGCGACGGTCAGCGATGTGTCGTCGACGCAAAAGGAATGGTCTTCCTGTGGACAGGCCTCTTTTGTCCAGGTTCGGTGATACTCGCAGCAATCCACGCCGACCCAGCGTTCGGCCGCCCCACCGGCCTTGAGCGCCGCGCAATAGTCCCAAGAGCCGTATACCGCCGAAGAAACCGTGGTCAGCCGCGTTCCGATCAGGGTTTCCAACGGTGCGTTTGTCTGACGAATGGCAACATCCGCGTCGCGCGAGGCCAGTTGCACCGAGTTGTTGGTGACTTCAAACCGCAGATTTATCTGCGGATGCGCCGCGCTGAACCGGGCGAATGCAGGCATCAGGACGGTTGAGGCCATGTTGGCGATGGCGGTAACGTGCAGATCGCCGGCCAGCTCTTCGTTCTGGCCGCTGGTGGCCGCTTCAAAAGACAGGAGCTCATGCTCGATTCGGGCGGCAGAGCGTTCCAGTTCCCGCCCGGCCTCGGTCAGCACGAACCCGGTCGCGCTGCGTTCCATCAACGACGTGGCCAGCTTTTTCTCGAGAGCATGGATGCGCCGCGACACGGTCGAATACTGCACACCCAGCCGTTTTGCGGCCTTGCCGAACGACCCTTCACGGGCGAAGGCGAGGAATATTCGCGCATCGTCCCATTGCATCCGGCGTCTCCTGTCATGCGTGAAAAATGCAAAATCACTGTCGATTTTTCACGGGTTCCCAAAAACCTGCGCGAGTGTGACGATTTTGGCAAGCGCAATTCCAGGCCGGTTCAACCGGGAAAGGAGCCCAAATGACTGTTTCACTCTATTCGCGCCTCGGTGGCTACGACGCACTCGCGATCTTTGCGACAAAGGTCGTCGGCAACGCGCAGGACGACGACTTGCTGGGCCGTTTCTGGGCCAGTCGCAACGAAGACAGCAACGCGCGCGACCTTCAGTCTCTGATCGACTATTTCGTAAGGGAAACCGGGGGCCAGATGTATTACAAGGGGCGTGACATGGCGCTTGCCCACAAGGGCATGGGCATCACCGACGCGGACTGGGAACGGTTCATGGAAATTGTCGTCGGGGTTGCCGGCGAACTGGGCGTCGAGCCCGACGAGGGTGGCGAAGTGATGGCCTTTCTCGACAGCCTCAAGACGGATATCGTCAACGCGTAGGGCAGGAAACCGGTCAATGACAGGGAAAGGATCGGGCATGAGCGATGAAATCGAAACCCATGAAGGCGGCTGCACCTGTGGTCATGTGCGCTATGGCGTCAGGGCCAGGCCCCTGATCGTCCATGCCTGCCATTGCACCTGGTGTCAGCGGCAGACCGGAGGCCCGCATGTCATCAACGCGCTCTACGAAACGGAGCTGGTCGAACTGACCAGGGGTGAGGTGGAAAACGTCACGGTCCCTTCGCCAAGCGGCGAGGGTCAGACGATTGCACGATGCCCAAAGTGCCGGGTGGCGGTGTGGAGCCACTACCATATTGGCGGTTTGCGCGAGAGCGTGAAATTCCTGAGAGTTGGCACGCTCGACAATCCGGGCCTGATGCCGCCCGACGTGCATATTTTCACGTCGACCAAGCTGCCCTGGTATGTCATTCCCGAAGATCACGACGCGGTCGAGGAGTTCTATGACTACGACACGACCTGGTCCAGCGACAGCAAGGCGCGCTTCCAAACCTGGCGAGGCGCCGCCGATTGACCGAAGGCACCAGCCCGACAGCCTGACCCGGCGCCGCTACCCCTGCTTGGAGACCTGCGTGTATTCCAGCTCGACCGGGGTCGCCCGGCCGAAGATCGAGACCGACACCTTCAGGCGCTGGTTGTCGTCGTCGACCCCCTCGACCATGCCGTCGAACCCTTCGAACGGGCCGTCCGTCACGGCAACCTTTTCACCGACCTCGAAGTGGATCAGGGTGCGCGGCTGCTGCTCGCCCTCTTCGACGCGGTTCAGGATCGCGTTCACCTCACTGTCGCGCATCGGCATCGGCTTGCCCTGCTGACCCAGAAAGCCCGTGACCCGGTTGATCGAGTTGATCAGGTGGTAGCCACGGTCGGTCATGTCCATGCGCACCAGCACGTAACCGGGCATGAAGCGACGCTCGGCCGTGACCTTCTTGCCGCGGCGGATTTCGATCACCTCTTCGGTGGGAACGAGCACTTCTTCGATCTCGTCCTCAAGCCCGGCATCGGCCGCGGCCTGTTTGATCTGCTCGGCAATCTTCTTCTCGTAATTCGAGAGGACGCTTACCGAATACCACCGTTTCGCCATGTCGCTTTCGCCTTTGCCAGTTTCCCGGCGCGCGGCCGGTCATTCGAATTTGGTGCGGGTCGGACCGCAATACCCTGATAACAAGCCGTGCCGCTCGAATCGAAGCACATCATGTCAGGAAGATGCGCCCCGATTACAGCCGATGCCGGGTGATTTCAAGCCTTGTGCTCAGGCACGGCTAGCCGAACATCCCGAGGATGGCCGCCAGACCGGTGCGGATGATCAGATCGACGAAAAAGAAAAAGATCGAGGTGAGCGCCGCCATGACGAACACCATACCCGTGGTGAGCAATGTCTCGCGCCGGGTTGGCCAGACGATCTTGGAGACTTCAGCGCGCACCTGCTGGATGAACTGAAGCGGATTGCGGGTTTTGGCCATTGTGTCATGTCCGTGTGTTTCGGGTGCAAGGCAGATACGCGCTTTGAGTTGCCAGTTCAAGGGCGTCTGTCAATTGCGCGCAACATCGGGCGGGACCGGGGTTCGGGGCGGGCCGCGCCGGGCCAGGGGCCGGCCATGCAACCGGCTTCCGGCCGGATGGGCCGGAGCCGGACCGTCGCGCGTATCGGGGTGGCGGGCCGCGGGGGCGTGGCCGGGCGCATCGGGTCACGGTCGCCTTTCCACCCCCCGGCCGACCCTGACAGGCTGGCCGAACCCACGCGCCAAAGGAGCACCCATGACCGACACGGCAGACCTGCCCATTCAGCACACCGAACACCATTATGTATCGCGCGTCGGCTGGTTGCGCGCAGCGGTGCTGGGCGCCAATGACGGCATCGTTTCCACCGCCAGCCTGATCGCCGGGGTTGCCAGTGCCGGGATGGGCACCGGCGAGGTCCTGCTGGCCGGAACCGCCGGGCTGGTGGCGGGCGCCATGTCGATGGCGGCGGGGGAATATGTCTCGGTGTCCTCGCAGGCCGACACCGAGCGCGCCGATCTTGCCCGCGAGGCCCACGAGCTTGAGGTGCATTTCGAGTTGGAACTGGAGGAATTGGCCGAGGTCTATGTCGAGCGCGGCCTGTCTGCGGAGCTGGCGCATCAGGTGGCGGGGCAGTTGATGGAAAAGGACGCGCTGGAAGCGCATGCCCGCGATGAGCTTGGCATATCTTCGATTGTCGTGGCCCGGCCCCTGCAGGCCGCTGTGTCATCGGCGATCTCTTTTTCGGTCGGGGCGGCGCTGCCCCTGGCTTCGGTTCTGCTGGCGAAAGAGGGCCAGATCACCATGACAACGACGGTGGCCTCGGTGATTTCTCTGGGCCTGCTTGGGGTTGTCTCGGCCAGGGCGGGCGGCGCGCCCGTCATGAAGGCCGTGATCCGCGTGATGTTCTGGGGGGCCTTTGCCATGGCCGCCACGGCCGCCGTCGGCTCGCTTTTCAACGTGCCGGTCGCCCAGGGTCAGGCTGCCCCCGCAAGGCTCCGGGGCGCCGGTTCGCCGATCCCCGGAAAGCCGGCTGGCGCGTGGTGTCCCGTGCAGGCGGCCCGCCCCGCAGCTTGTCTGCCGAAACACGCGACCAGTATTGCATTGACAAGCGTATTCCCTTTTGCGCATATGCGCATGAAAGCATGTGCCTGGCAACACCAGATCGGGAGCACTGACATGGTTCAGACCCTGTTGACGGCCATTTCCGACCCGATCCGGCGCGGGGCGCTGGCAATTGTCTGGGGTGGCGGCGAGCATTGCGTCTGCGAGCTCATGGCCCGGCTTGACGTGAGCCAGAGCCGCATGTCGCGGCACATGAAGGTGCTGCGGCTGGCGGGCCTTGTGACTGACCGGCGCGATGCACAGTGGGTGCGATACCGGCGCAACCCGGACCTGGCGCCGGAGCTGGCGGCCATCGTCGATGCTGTTCTTGCGGCCGAAACAGAACATGAAAGTGACGTTGCATGAGCATTCACACACAAGACCCCGCCGGGCATGCGGCACGCCCTGCATGGGCCTGGCATGCCGGAGTGGTGGCCTTCGTGATCCTCTGGTTTGCGATCTACAAGCAGCTTCCGGCCCTCTCCGAGTGGCTGACCGCCCTTTTGCCGGTCGACCGTTTCAGCCCGACGGGCGAAGCTCTGGCGTTCTTTTTGTATGACGCTCCCAAGGTCATCATGCTGCTGGCCCTGATCGTCTTTGCGATGGGGGTCGTGCGCTCATTTTTCAGCCCGGAAAAGACGCGCGCGCTGTTGTCGGGCAAACGCGAGGGCGTGGGCAACGTGATGGCGGCAAGCCTGGGTATCGTCACGCCGTTCTGTTCCTGTTCGGCTGTCCCGCTGTTCATCGGATTTGTCTCGGCCGGCGTGCCGTTGGGCGTGACGTTCAGCTTCCTGATTGCCGCGCCGATGGTCAACGAGGTCGCCGTGATCCTGCTTTGGGGGCTGGTCGGCTGGAAAGTGGCGGTGGTCTACCTGATCTTCGGACTTGGCATTGCGATCGTGGCCGGCTGGGTGATCGGGCGGTTTCATCTGGAAGGCTGGCTGCAGGACTGGGTGAAGGAGATTCATCTGGGCAGCGCCGCCTCGGCATTGCCCGAGGAAGACCTGACAATGATCGACCGGTATCGGCAGGGGATCGCCTCTGTCAGGGACATTGTCGGCAAGATCTGGATCTGGATCCTCGCCGGGATCAGCCTGGGCGCCATCATTCACGGATACGTTCCGCAAGAGGCGATGGTGTCGATCATGGGCAGCGGCGCGTGGTGGTCGGTGCCCGCGGCGGTGGTCGTCGGAATTCCGATGTACACCAACGCCGCCGGGATCATCCCGATCGTCGAGGCGTTGCTGGACAAGGGGGCCGCACTTGGCACGGTTCTGGCCTTCATGATGAGCGTGATCGCGCTGTCGCTGCCGGAGATGCTGATCCTGCGCAAGGTGTTGACCACGCGCCTGATCGCGGTATTCGTCGGCGTCGTGGGCAGCGGCATCCTGATGGTCGGATTCTTGTTCAATGCCATCTTCTGAACCCTGGGCAGCCCTGCCGGTGCGCCCGCAAACGACCAAGGAGTCCAGGTCATGCCCGATGTGATCAACAAGGCCATACACCCGCCGGAGCACCACTACATAGCCCGCGTCGGCTGGTTGCGCGCCGCCGTTCTGGGGGCAAACGACGGGATCGTTTCCACCGCCAGCCTGATTGCCGGCGTGGCAAGCGCCGGGATTTCGCCGGCCGAAGTGTTGCTGGCCGGAACCGCCGGTCTGGTGGCCGGCGCGCTTTCCATGGCGGCCGGGGAATATGTTTCGGTATCCTCTCAGGCCGACACCGAACGCGCCGATCTGGCGCGCGAGGCCAGGGAACTGGAAATCCATGCCGATGCGGAACACGCAGAACTTGCCGGCATCTATGAAGAGCGCGGCCTGTCGCGCGAGCTTGCCCGGCAGGTGGCAGATGAGCTGATGGCCAAAGACCCGCTTGAGGCGCATGCCCGCGACGAATTGGGAATATCGTCTGTCGTGGTGGCCCGACCGCTGCAGGCTGCCATGTCATCGGCTGCGTCCTTTGCTGTCGGCGCTGCGCTGCCACTTGGTTCGGTGCTGGTTTCCGCGCCCGAGAACATTGCGCTGAACACGACGCTGGCCTCACTGGTGGCGCTGGGGCTGCTGGGCTGGGTCTCGGCCAGAACGGGTGGCGCGCCGGTCGCTCGCGCCGTGGCGCGCGTGTTGTTCTGGGGCGCCGCGGCCATGGGGGTGACCGCGGCTGTCGGCTCTCTTTTCAACGTGCCGGTCGCATAGGCCGGCTGCAAACAACCACATGCAAGCAACCAGGGGAAACAACATGAAAATCATCAAGGTCCTCGGCTCGGGCTGCAAGAACTGCGAAACCACTGCCGAACTGATTGCCCGCAAGGCTGCCGACGCCGGCACCGATGTCACGGTCGAAAAGGTAACCGACATGGGCACGATCATGGCCTATGGCGTGATGTCCACCCCCGGGGTCGTGATCGACGAAAAACTCGTTCACATGGGCGGGGTGCCCAAGCCTGAACAAGTTGACGCATGGGTGAAGGCATGAGCGAAGCCCAGCTGCATTCCTCGATTGTCGCCATGGTCTCGCTTGCGTCGGGGATTGCGTCGAACCACCCGGCGATGGGCCAGTGCCAACTGGACCGGCTGCGCAAGGCAGGTGTGCCGGAAAACCAGATAAACGCCGTGATCGAGATTGCCCGTCACATTCGCGACGAGGCCGCCGAAAAGCTGGATTTCGACTTTGATCAGGCCGCCGGAAAGGGCGGCACAACCGCCGGGACCGCCGGCGAAAGCTGCGGCTGCACACCGACGCCAGGCGGACAGAGCTGTTGCTGAGGACATGAGCGGCCTGCCGGGCGGCACGGCCCGGACTGGCCTGGCAGGGGCGGAGGGTCTCGAACCCCCGACCTACGGTTTTGGAGACCGTCGCTCTACCAACTGAGCTACACCCCTGTGGCCGGGGATGCGCATAGCGGCATTCCCGAACGGTTGCAAGAGTTACGCTTGTGCCTCTGGCACGAATGCGGGCAGAAAGAACGTCATGAGCATCAGAAATCGGATCGAGACATCTGAACGGCTCGCCGGCGCGCTTTCCTGGCTGCTGGTGGGCTATCTGCGATTCGTCCGGCGCAGCGGGCGATGGAAAGGGCATGGCCTGGGCGAGCTTCTGGCGGACCTTGAAAACGGGCCGGTCATCGTCGTGTGCTGGCACCAGCGCCTGATCCTGGCGCCGCTGGTCTGGCCGGCCACCCCGCCCGATGTCGTGGTGCCGCGAGACCCGTCGCCGGCCGGGTTGCTTTCGGCACACACCCAGGCCCGCCTGGGCACCGAGCCGGTTGCGATGAACCCGAAGAACTCTTCGCTTGCGAACATGCGCCTTGTTCTGAAACGCGTGCGCGCCGGCAAGAGCCTCGGGCTGACGGCCGACGGGCCGAACGGGCCGCCGCGGCGGGCCAAGACGGCAGTGGTCGACTGGGCGCGCGCCACCGGGCGCCCGGTGTTCCTGTTTGCCTGGTCGGCCCGCCGTGCGATCAGGCTGGGGTCGTGGGACCGGCTGATGATCCCGCTGCCATTTTCGCGCTGCGTTTACGGCTACCGCCGGTGGGAGGCCGAAATACCCAAGCGGCCGACCGAGGCCGACCACGACGCCCTGACCGCCGAGCTTGCGGCTGAACTGGACAGGATCACCGCCGACATGGACAAACTGGCCCGGCGCCCCCCGGACAGGTGAGCGCGGCGAGGCGGGCAAAGTCCGGGCCGCCCTCCCGAACAGCCCGACATCCGTTGGCCCCTTTCCCCCCCGGAAAGTTGCCGCCGCATGATTGCGGCCCTCCCGGTCGATCATCGCCTTGCGGACCAGAGCGTCGAGGTTCCGGGCCATGTTGCCGCGCTTTGCGCCATGTTCGGGCATCAGATGCGCCGGGACCCCTTCGGAGAGCATGACGATGACATCGCGACCGGCGCCGCCCGGATTGCCGAGTGGAAAGGACGGCGGCCGCTCGAACAGCCTTCCTGCCCACAAGAGGTATCTGCCAGCAACCTTCGACACCGTTCCACCGCAAGGAAAAACGCCGCCCCCTTTCGGGGACGGCGCAAATCGCGTTCATGGTGTTGTGGTCTTTTACTCGATGATCTTCGACACGACGCCCGAGCCGACGGTGCGGCCGCCTTCGCGGATGGCGAAGCGCAGGCCCTCTTCCATCGCGATCGGCGCGATCAGTTCGACCGAGAACTTCAGGTTGTCGCCCGGCATCACCATCTCGGTGCCCTCGGGAAGCTCCACCGTGCCGGTCACGTCCGTCGTGCGGAAGTAGAACTGCGGACGGTAGTTCTTGAAGAACGGCGTGT
>JALSJL010000390.1 GCA_026989405.1 Marinosulfonomonas sp.
GCATGACGGCCCCCCCTATGCCAATGGCCACCTGCATATCGGCCACGCGCTGAACAAAATCCTGAAAGATATGGTGGTGCGCTCGCATCAGATGATGGGTTTTGACGCCCGCTATGTGCCGGGCTGGGATTGCCACGGCTTGCCGATTGAATGGAAGATCGAGGAACAATACCGCGCCAAAGGCAAGAACAAAGACGACGTGCCAATCAACGAGCTGCGCGGCGAGTGCCGGAAGTTTGCGCAGGGCTGGGTGGATATCCAGCGCGAGGAGTTCAAGCGGCTGGGCGTGCAGGGCAAATGGGATGACCCGTATCTGACGATGAATTTCGAGAGCGAGGCGGTGATTGCCGAGGAGTTCATGAAGTTTGTGATGAATGGCAGCCTGTATCGTGGCAGTAAGCCGGTGATGTGGTCGCCGGTAGAGAAAACCGCGCTGGCGGAGGCGGAGATCGAGTATCACGACGTGACCAGCCATACGATTTGGGTGAAGTTTCCGATTGTTGAAACTGGGTTTGAATTTGACAGCTATCAAAAAAATCTTGGGCATCGCCAAAGTTTTCTAAAAGCGGTTGGCGAAGAAATAGACTTCGAAACTGAACAAAAAAGAGTGCAAGAAAAGCGTATGCTGGAGACTGCTTCAATTGTCATTTGGACCACAACACCTTGGACGATCCCGTCCAACAAAGCCGTGGCTTATAATCCGAAAATCTCCTACGGGCTATACCGAGTGGAGGAAACCGAAGAGGAAAGCTGGACGGCAAAAGGCGACCTGCTGGTTTTCGCCAATGCTTTGGCCGAAGATGCGCTGGAGAAATCCCGCGTGACCCGCTTCACCAAGCTGAGGGATGTAACCGCCGACGAGCTGTCGGCTCTGACCTGCAAACACCCCCTCGCCGATCTTGACCCTTTCTGGGACTACCCCGAAGGCGTCCCCATGATCGACGGCGACCACGTCACCGATGACGCCGGAACCGGTTTTGTCCATACCGCCCCCTCCCACGGCGCTGACGACTACGAGTGCTTTGTGAAGCGCGGCTGGACCCAGCGGATGACCCATAACGTCAACGAGAATTCCGCCTTTGAAGACTTCGTGCCCTTCTTTGCTGGGCTTGAGGTTTTCAATCGCAAGGGCAAGGAGGGCAAAGCCAACCAGGCGGTGATTTCCAAGCTGGTGGAGGCCAACGCCCTGATCGCGCGGGGCCGCGTAAAGCACAGCTATCCGCACTCTTGGCGCTCCAAAGCCCCGATCATTTTCCGCAATACCCCGCAATGGTTTGTGGCGATTGACAAGGCGCTGAATGACGGCATGGACGAGCATGGCAAAACCATCCGCCAGCGCGCCCTGACCGAGATTGACAACGTAAAATGGACCCCGAAATCGGGTCGCAACCGCCTCTATTCGATGATCGAAAACCGGCCTGACTGGGTGCTTTCCCGCCAGCGCGCATGGGGCGTGCCGCTGTCTTGTTTCATCAAGGTGTCCGAGCAGGGCGATGTTGAAATCCTGCGCGACGAGGCCGTGAACGCCCGCATCGCTGCCGCTTTCCGTGCCGAAGGGGCCGATGCGTGGTTTGAAGAGGGCGCGGCCGAGCGCTTCCTTGGCGAGCGCGCTGGCGAGGGCTGGGAGCTGGTGACCGACATTCTGGATGTGTGGTTTGACTCAGGCTCCACCCATGCTTTTGTGATCCGCGACCGTGCCGATGGCAGCCCCGATGGCGTCGCCGATCTTTACCTT
>JALSJL010000391.1 GCA_026989405.1 Marinosulfonomonas sp.
GCCCACCGCACCCTGATCTTCCGCGTCCTGAAAGACCTGAAAAAGCACATCCGGGTATCGGTGGTTCATCCCGACATGCTTGATGACGGCTGGACGTTCCGGACCGACTTTGCCGGCGCAACGGGCGATGCCTTGTTCAACGCACCTTTCCTGAGACATATCTATCGGCGCTCCGACCCGAAAGTGTCCACCCGTGTCACAGTTCCGGTCCTTTGGGACAAGAAGACAGGCCAGATCGTCTCGAACGAAAGTTCGGACATCATCCGGATGTTCAATTCCACCTTCGATGCGATAACCGGAAACCGGGATGACTATTGGCCGCAAGACCTGCGTGCCCCGATCGAAACGGTCAACGAATACATCTATTCGGACGTGAACAATGGCGTCTACAAAGCCGGCTTTGCAACCAGCCAGCGGGCGTATTCCGAGGCCGTCAATACCCTGTTTGACCGGCTGGACGCTCTGGAAGACCTGCTCGGGCGGCAACGCTATCTGACAGGGGATCGGATCACCGAAGCCGACTGGCGGCTTTTCACCACTCTGGCGCGGTTTGACCTGGTCTACCACCTGCATTTCAAATGCAACCGGCGGCGGCTGATCGACTATCCGAACCTATGGGCGTACACTCGCGAGCTGTTCCAGTTCCCCGGTGTCCGAGAGACCACGAAATTTGATCACATCGTGCGGCACTATCACTATAGCCACGACTCGATCAATCCGCACCGCATCATACCGACAAATCCGGTATTGGACTGGGATGCGCCCCATATGCGTGGCTAGGCTTTGCTGTTCCGGGGCCGCAGGCAAGATACGATTCAGTGCGTTCCGTAGTGCTCGACCAAGGCCCCCAGATCCTCTGGGTTGACTTCCGAAGTCATCATCGCGCAGGCGTTGGGGATGTGCTGAAATATCGACCCGTCCGAGAAAAACTGCCCCTTGGTGATGAAAATCACCTTGGCCGACGGCTGGCGATAACTTGAGAAATCGGCAATGGCAAAAGCGCTTCCCTCGGAAAGCATGAGGTCAAGGATGATGACATTGATTTCGACCTGTTGCAGCCGGCTGATTGCTTCGCTCTGACCATTTGCAATGTCAACGGCATATCCGAGCCGCTCCAGATGGCGGCTCCAGATTTTGCCAAGCGCCGAATTTTCCTCGACAATCAATACGCGCATAATTCTTTGACCCACACCAAAAGCTCTTCACAAAATGCTCCGATCCCCACCGTGCAAACTCATGCCAAAGTGTTAACGAAAGATTAATTTCTTGAAATTCGTTAACCAACTCACATCACTTGTTGCGCCGTTCGCGGGAATCCGCTCAAAGGTGGCGAACAAGTCAATTGGAATCGGAAATGACAACCTGGATCACAATTTGCGACACCTGCAAACGCGAAGGCTGGGACGGCGGGGACATGGCTTTGACAGATGGCGAACGCCTGGCGGCCCTGGTCGAGCATCGGGTGTCATCTTCCGGCGTCAAGACCCGCAGGGTGTCCTGCCTGATGGGGTGCAGCCACGGCTGCAACCTGTCCATTCAGGCGCATGGCAAGATTTCCTACACCGTCGGGAAATTCTCACCAGATGACGATGCCGCTGATGCAATCGTGCGATTCGCAGAGCTTCATGCGCAAAGCGAGACGGGGCAAGTTCCCTTTCGGCAATGGCCCGCAGGCATCAAGGGGCATTTCATCACGCGGATGCAACCCCTGCCGGACGATGCATGACAGCCGCAGCGGCCAGAGAACACGGCGGCGGTCTGGATGCCGCGATCGCCCGATACGGTGGCAGCCGGGCAGACTGGGTTGATCTGTCGACCGGCGTGAACCCCGCCCCCTACCCGTTGCCGTCCATCGACGCCGGCTGCTGGAACGCGCTGCCGGACCAGCAGGCAACAACCCGGCTGGCAGATGCAGCGCGAAAATTCTGGGACATTCCCGGATCGCTTTGTGTTCTGGCAACGCCCGGCGCGTCTGCCGCGATTGCGCGGCTGCCGACGCTTCTGCCCGGTTCAACCGTTGCCATCGCCACCCCGACCTACAATGAACACGAGGCCGCGTTTCGAAATGCCGGCTGGACGGTCGCCGAAACAGATGAGGACGTTCGCGTCATCGTTCACCCGAACAACCCGGACGGCAGGTTTCATTCGCCCGGGGCGTTGCGTGGCGCCTTTACAATCATCGATGAGAGTTTTTGCGACGTGGCCCCCGACCGATCATTCGTGGCCGACTTGCCCCCGAACCGGGCCGTCGTCTTGAAGAGTTTCGGAAAATTCTGGGGGCTGGCCGGGGTGCGGTTGGGGTTTGCCATCGGCCCCGGGGCACTGATTGAGCGCCTGGCAGATGCGCTGGGCCCATGGCCGGTCTCTGGCCCGGCCCTGGAAATTGGCGCCAGCGCCCTTGCGGACGTGGACTGGGCCGAAACCACCCGCAAGAACCTGACCCGAGCTGCAAAACGGCTGGACAGGATCATGGCGCATTCCGGTGCGCAACTCGTTGGCGGGACGCCCCTGTTTCGCCTGTATGCGGTGGATGATGCGCCGGCGTGGCAGGGCCGGCTGGCGGACCACAATATCTGGAGCAGGTGCTTTTCCTACAATCGGCATTGGCTCCGCCTCGGGTTGCCGCCGGAAGAGCATTGGGATCGATTGGAAGCCGCGCTGTGAGCGTTCCGCAAATTCTTGTCCTGGCCCTGATCCTCGATGCCATGGCAGGGGAGCCGAAATGGATCTGGTCACGCATCCCGCACCCGGCTGTCGTGATGGGCACCATGGTCGGCTGGGCGGAACAGAAGTTCAATCGCGGCACCCACCTCCGGCTTGTCGGATCGTTGGCCCTGGCGGCGCTGGTTTCAGGCGCGGCGCTGGCCGGGTCCGCCCTGGCCGCCCTGCCGTTTGGCGCCTGGCCCGAAGTCATCGTGGCCGGCGTCCTTGTTGCGCACCGCTCACTTGCCGATCATGTCCGTTCCGTGGCCCGGGCCCTGTCGGTTTCACCGGACGAGGCCAGGTTGGCGGTTGCCAGGATTGTCGGCCGTGACACCGCGGGCATGGACGATGCCGCCATTGCCCGCGCCGCGATCGAAAGTGCCGCGGAAAACTTTTCTGATGGCGTGGTCGCGCCGGTCTTCTGGTTTCTGGTGTTCGGATTGCCCGGAATGCTGGCCTACAAGATGGTCAACACGGCAGACAGCATGATCGGATATCTTTCGCCGCGCTATCGTGAGTTTGGCTGGTCCAGCGCAAGACTTGACGATCTGCTGAACTGGGTTCCCGCCCGCCTGAGCGCCCTGATCATTCTGGCAGCATTCGGTCGCCTGCACGGCTGCCGGATCGTCCGGCGCGACGCCCGACTTCATCGCTCGCCCAATGCCGGCTGGCCGGAAGCGGCAATGGCGGTTGGTCTTGATGTCGCGCTGGCGGGCCCCAGAAGCTATGAGGGCGAAATGCACGACTTTCCCTGGGTCCACCCCGAAGGCCGCAAACACCCGGGAGCCACCGACGTGAACCGCGCAGTTCTTGCCCTGTGGCGGGGCTGGGCGGTCTTGCTTTTTCTGGTCGGTCTGCTTGCAGTTGCCTGAGCGTCTGATCCTGATAGTCTTGCGCAAACCGATCGGAGCAACAATGCGTTTCCCAGCCATACTGCCAACCATGCTGATTGCCACCCTGCTCACCGCCGGCCCGGCGCTGGCCACCGTGACTTGTGGCGGCCCGTTGCCCGACTTCATCGCAAAGATGAAAAAGGAAGCCCTTGAAAAAGGGCACCGCAAGGACACGGTGGATGCGTTCTTTGCAAATGCCCGACTGGATGCGAATGTCATCAAGGCGGACCGCCAACAGGGCATTTTCCGCATGAGCTTCATCGACTTTTCCCGGCGAGTCATTTCCAGGTATCGCCTCGATCAAGGTCATCGTTACGCCAGGGAACTCGACAGCCTGTTCGATTCGATCGAACGCAAATATGGCGTCTCGCGCGGGGTCTTGCTCGCGTTCTGGGCGTTGGAAACGGATTTCGGGCAGGTTCAGGGCGATTTCAACACGCTCAATGCGCTGATCACCCTTTCGCATGACTGCCGCCGCCCATCGCTGTTTCAACCGCAGGTCTTTGCCGCGCTGGAGCTTTTCGAACGCGGCGATTTTGATCCTGTTCGCTCCACCGGCGCATGGGCCGGAGAAATCGGCATGGTTCAGATGTTGCCCGGTGACATCTTGGAGAATGGCGTCGACGGCGATGGCGACGGCCATGTCCGCCTGAAAACTTCGCGCGCCGATGCCCTGACCAGTGCCGGGCGGATGCTGCGCGGCCTTGGCTGGCGCCCGAACGAGCCATGGCTGCAGGAAATCATCGTCCCGGCCGACCTTGACTGGACCAGAACCGGAATCGACAAATCACTCTCTGTCGCACAGTGGACCAAGCTTGGCGTCAAACCCCGCACGGGCACGCTTGGGCCAGCGAACATGAAGGCATCGGTGTTGCTGCCCATGGGCCGCAAGGGACCGGCCTTTCTGGCCTACCCGAATTTTCATGTGTTCTTCGAGTGGAACAAGAGCTTTGTCTACGTCACGTCTGCCGCCTATTTCGCGACCCGCCTGGAAGGCGCGCCGGTTTACAAGGCCGGCACCCCGGAACCGATGCTGTCACTGAAACAGATGAAGGCGCTGCAGACCAGATTGCGCAAGCGCGGCCACAATGTCGGCCCGATTGACGGCATCCTTGGCAAGCTGACGCGGGCGGCGGTGCAAAAGGAACAGGTCCGCCTGGGCATGCCGGCCGATGCCTGGCCCACGGTCGAACTGCTCAACCGGCTATAAGCCCGAGCCATCCGCGCTGATGCACCGCGCCCTGGGCTGGCCTACCAGTCGATAAACTCTTCGAAACCTTCCACGACCACGCGCCACCAATCCAGCGTGTCCTGAAAATTTTCCTCTCCAAGCCCTTCAAAGGCCATGTTCACGTCCATTTCGAGAAACGGATCGCCTTCATCATCGATATAGGCTTTTCCAAACCGTTTCTGGCGGTTCCACTCATTGACGACAAGGGCCGAGATTGGCTTGTCCAGGTTATAACCGGCCCGGAAATGGATCGACGAACAGTCGGTATTGTTGTCGCAGCCAAAGAAGAAAACCCGAAACTTGGTCTTCGAAATCCGGCTGGAAATCAGCGGATCACCTTCGGAATCCTGCTCCAGCGTGGCCGCGAACCCATACTCCTGCATGGCCGACAGGATTTTCGCCGGGTCGGTCGCGTCAATGGCCAAAGCGCCCGATGTCCCGGCCAACATGGCCATTCCGGCCAGCATGGAAATCGTTTTTGTTCTGAAACTTGTCATATAACCCTCGTCAAGTTT
The DNA here is from genome assembly GCA_026989405.1 of Marinosulfonomonas sp. GTDB lineage: Bacteria > Pseudomonadota > Alphaproteobacteria > Rhodobacterales > Rhodobacteraceae > JAJRUE01. Next base: position 5,343 of record JALSJL010000391.1, read on the forward strand.
GGCTTGAATACCATGGTCGTTCGCACATTTCACATTGATTTGTCCGAAATAGGGCGCGTTTACGCAACCATTTTTTCGGCAGCCCGAAGATCAACGCTGACAAGCTGGCTGACGCCCTGCTCTGCCATCGTGACGCCAAACAGGCGATCCATCCGCGCCATGGTCACGGCATGGTGCGTGATGATCAGAAACCGGGTTTCGGTCTGACGCGTCATCTCGTCCAGCATGTCGCAGAACCGGGTGACGTTGGCATCATCCAACGGCGCGTCAACCTCGTCGAGCACACAGATCGGCGCGGGGTTGGCAAGGAAAACGGCAAAGATCAGCGCCAGTGCGGTCAGCGTCTGTTCGCCGCCCGACAAGAGCGACAAGGTTGACAGCTTCTTGCCCGGGGGCTGGCACATGATTTCCAACCCGGCTTCCAACGGGTCATCGCTTTCGACCAGAACAAGTTTGGCTTCGCCGCCACCGAAAAGATGCTTGAACAGCATGGAAAAGTTGGTGTTGACCTGTTCGAAGGCCGTCAGCAACCGCTCGCGGCCCTCCTTGTTCAGGCTGGCAATCCCGGACCGAAGCATCTTGATCGCGTCTTCCAGATCGGTCATCTCGCTTCTGAGCGCGTCGTGTTCTTCCTGAACTTCGCGTGCATCTTCTTCGGCCCGCAGGTTGACCGCACCCAACGCATCGCGTTGCCGCTTCAGCCGGTTGACTTCTGCTTCGATGGTCTCGGCCGACGGCATCCTGTCCGGGTCGGCATCCAGGGCTTCCAGCAACTTCTCGGGTGTCGTTTCCTGTTCTTCGGCGATCCGGCCGGCCGCAAGCGCAACAGTTTCACGGGCAGCTTCCGCGCGCGCTTCGGCCCGGGCGCGAGCTTCTCTGGCGACAGACGCCGATTTCTCGGCCTCGCGTTCGACATGCACCGCTTCGCGCAGTGCCGTCTCTGCCAGAGCCAATGCATCGGCGGCGTTGCGCCGACGCAATTCCGCCGCCGAAATCTCACCCGCAAGCCCGGCTCGCTGCGCTGCAATCTCATCAGGCGCTGAAATTGCCTCTTTCAGCTTCTTTTCGGCCTCCTGTCGGCGCGCGTCCAGTTCGGCGATCCGTTTTCCGGCGGTTTCCAGACGGTGCCGCCAGCCGCTCAGTTCCTTGGTCACTTCCTGGGCGCGCCGGATACGGGCATCGCCTTCGCGCCGCAGCTCTTCATGCGCCGAGCGTTTGGTCAGCATCGTCATCCGTGCGGCTTCGACAGTCATTTTCACGTCTTCGACCTGGCCGCGCGCCTCATCGAGGTCGCCTAGTTCGCTGAGCGCAGTCTCAGCCTCACGCAGACGCAGTTTTGCAGCCGCCGCTTCTTCTTCGTGGCGCGCCATGGCCAAAGACGAAGACTCGAGCTTGCCTTGCGAAATATTGCGTTCCGCCTCGGCGCGGGAAAGGGCGCGGCTGGCTTCAGTCATGGCCTGATCTGCCTGCTTGCGGGCTTCGCGGGCTGCACGATCAGCCTCGGTCAAATCCGACAAGCGCTTTTTCAGAACCTCGTGCGCCTGAACCGCGCCTTGCGCCCGGGCGGCGGCCTCTTCAAGATCCTGCTTGAGCTCCTGCAAGCGGTTGAGCTGTTTCAGACGAAGCGCCGCAGCACTTGGCGCGTCTTCGGCGCCGGCGCGAAATCCATCCCAACGCCACAGATCGCCCTCAACGCTGACCAGCCTTTGGCCGGGCAGCAAATCGGCCTGCAAGCGGGCGCCATCGGCGGCATCGACAAGGCCAACCTGTGCCATCCGCCGCGCAAGAACGCCTGGCACGTCGACGTGATTTGTCAAAGCGGCGACGCCATCGGGCAGAGGTTGCGGATTGGCATAGCCACGCAATTCGGCCCAACCCGACGAAATATCATCCGACACGACTGGCGCACGAAGATCATCGGCCAGGGCCGCCCCCAGCGCCTTTTCGAACCCTGGTTTCACACGCAAAAGGTCCAGAACCTGCCCGCCTTCGGCCGTGTCGCGTTCAACGAGACGGGCCAGCGCATTGACCTCGGCCTGCAGCGCGCTGACCTCACCTTCGGCTTCGGAGCGCGCCGCACGCGCGTCGGCTTCGCGACTTTGGGCGGCCGCCCTGTCTTCGTCGGCTGCCACAAGGGCAGTTTCCGCAGCCTCTGCCCGGGCCGTGGCCTTTGCCAATGCCCGTTCGGCCGCTTCGAAATCGTCGGTGGCGCGGGCCAGGGCGGCCTTGGCCTGCGCCATGGCTTCGCGCGCATGGCTGCTTTCGCTCTGGTTTTTCTCAAGCAGTTTTCTGGTGTCTTCCAGCAATCGCTGTGCCGACAGATGCCGCGCGGCCAACCGGGCCACGTCTTCCGTCAGCTCGCTCAGCGCTTCTTCGCGCTCTTGCAAAACGCTTGCCGCATCACGCGCCGCGGCGGCGGCGGCCTCAAGTGTGGCATCGTGCCCGGTCGCCGCCTTTTCAAGTTCTCGCGCTTCCCATTCCAGCCGCTCGATTGTTTCGCCGGCATCCTGGTTCAGCGCTTCTTCGCGTGCCTTGTCGCTTTGCAGCTGGTTGATCTGCGCCGTCAGTGTTTCAATTGTCTGGCGCGCCCGCGCTTCCTGGTCTGCAAGCGTGTCACGCTGAACCTGAAGCCGCTGCAGCACGGCACCCGCAATGGCCTCTTCTTCGCGCAACGGCGGCAAGGCCTTTTCAGCCTCTTCGCGGGTCCGGGCCGCGTCGAGGGCCAACCGCTCTGCAGCGGCGGCCGCCGTTATCTCTTCACGCAGATGCGCATCGGCGGCCGCGCGGGTTTCTTCGGCCTCTTTCCAGCGCCGATAAAGCAGAAGGCCCTCGGATTTGCGCAGGCTCTCGCCGATATTGCGATACCGCGCCGCCTGGCGTGCCTGCCTTTCCAACTGGCCCAGCTGGTTTGCCAATTGTTCGATCACATCTTCAACGCGCGCCAGGTTGGCCTCGGCCCCGTTCAGCTTCAGTTCGGCTTCGTGGCGCCGCTGGTAAAGGCCGGAAATGCCCGCGGCTTCTTCCAGCACCCGCCGGCGCGCCTTGGGTCTGGCATTGATCAACTCGGAAATCTGCCCTTGGCGCACCAGCGCCGGCGAATGGGCGCCGGTCGATGCATCGGCAAACAACATCTGCACGTCGCGTGCGCGCACATCTTTGGAATTGACCTTGTATGCGCTCCCGGCATCGCGCGTGATGCGCCGGGTGATTTCCAGCATGTCACTGTCGTTGAAAGCCGCGGGCGCCAACCTGTCCGAATTGTCGAGATAAAGTGTGACTTCGGCAAAGTTTCTCGCGGGCCGCGTGGCCGCGCCGGCAAAGATCACATCTTCCATACCGCCGCCGCGCATCGCCTTCGGGCGGTTTTCACCCATCACCCAGCGCAGCGCCTCGAGCAGGTTGGACTTGCCACAGCCATTTGGCCCGACAATTCCGGTCAGGCCATCGGCGATAACCAGATCGGTCGGATCGACAAAGCTCTTGAAGCCATTGAGTCGAAGCTTGGTAAGGCGCACTGCTCTTTTGCCCCTTTGGGGATGATTCTCGGTTTGCGTGATTGTTCGGCGCTTGCGGGACCAAGTCAACTTGGAACCCCATGATATGGGAAATTTGCCCGACTTATCCACAAGATCTGCGCAAAGTCAGCAAGGTCTTGCCGCTGTTGCCCATCTGGCCACAGCATTTCGCCCGCCCCGAAACGGCCAAAATATGCCACATTATTCAAATACCGTTTCGACTTGAATTGAATTGAAAAGAGGAAATCGAAATGGACAGCATACTCAATCTCGTCACCAACAGCTATGTGATGGTCGCCGCGGGATCGTTCCTGTGCGGCGTCGCCCTGATGAGCCTGGTGATGGGGCGAACCGCCGAACATCGCCGCAAGACATCGGAAAACAAGGCCGCCTGATCGCAACGATCAATCGCCAGATTCCCGCCCGGGCTCTCAAATCGCCCGGGCGGAGAGCCAATTGCACCAGGCGTCGCAATTGTTTGCCGCCGCGCCGCAATCCCCCCTTGACCAAACCCCCTGACTCACGCCAAATGGCGCTTGCATGGTTCCCCGTTCAACATGCCAAGCATGGGGGAGCATATGGGAATGTGGTGCGAGCGACCCAACCAGGGGCCCAAGTCCACAGCCGCCCCCGCGACTGTAAGCGGAGAGCGTTTCGTCAACCAGCCACTGGGCAACCGGGAAGGCGACGGCGCGCATCGACCCGCAAGCCAGGAGACCAGCCATGCGTTGAACCTCAATCCTCCCGTCGGGTGTGACGGGTAACAGGAGAAACGACATGACCACCGCTACAATTTCCAAGACCCATACCGACGTCAGCATGATGGGCATTGCAAGTTCAGCACTTGCCGGGATTTTTCTTTTGCTTTTTGCCGGGTTCGCCCAGGCCACTGTCATCCATGACAGCGCGCATGACACACGTCACTCCATCGCATTTCCCTGCCACTGACCAATGACAAAAAACCTGTTTGCCAGCGCGTTGTTCGCTGGCGTGGCCGCGGGGCTTGCCGCCGCGCTGTTGCAATTCTGGCTTGTCATTCCTCTCGTTCTGGAAGGTGAGCTGTTTGAAACCGGAACCCGCGTGCATTTCGCGGCCTCTCTTGATGCACCGGTCCAAAGCCCGGCCGGTCCTGCCGAAGGCTTGACACAGGACGTGTCGCGCCATGTATTGACATCGGCTTTCAATATCGTCGCCTACACGGCATTTGCCCTGATCCTTGTGGCCGGCATGGCGCTCGCCGAGCGGCTCGGCCATCCGGTTACAGCCAGACAGGGCCTGGTCTGGGGCTTGTCGGGATTCATCGCGATGCAGCTTGCACCGGCGGTCGGCCTGCCCCCGGAACTGCCTGGCATGGTTGCCGCAGAGATCGGTGCACGTCAGGTCTGGTGGTTGGCAACAGCCTTGGCCACAGCCATCGGATTGGGTCTGATTGCCTTTGGCAACAACACGGCCCTGGCAGTCGTTGGCGTCCTGGCAATTGCCATGCCACACATTGTAGGAGCGCCGCATCTGGACACCTACTTTGGCATCGCCCCGCCCGAGCTTTCCGCAAGTTTCGTGGCTCACAGCCTGGGAGTCGCAGCCGCCAGTTGGGCGATTCTGGGCTTCATCGCCGCATGGTCCTGGACCCGCGGGCGGCCCGCCGAATAACCACTGGCCGCCGGCCAATACATTGGAAACCAACATGGCACAGAAAATCCCCGCAACTGTCATCACCGGCTTTCTCGGCAGCGGCAAGACCACGCTGATCCGCCACATGCTCGCCCACGCGAACGGCAAGCGCATTGCCCTGATCATCAACGAATTCGGTGACCTTGGCGTCGATGGCGAGATCCTGAAGGGCTGTGGCGATGCGGCCTGCAAGGATGAAGACGTGGTGGAACTGTCCAACGGCTGCATTTGCTGCACTGTCGCCGAAGATTTCATTCCGACCATGCAAAAACTGCTCGATCGCAGTGATCCGCCCGACCATATCGTGATCGAAACCTCGGGCCTTGCATTGCCGCAACCGCTGATTTCCGCATTCAACTGGCCCGAGATCAGCACCCGCGTTACCGTCGACGGCGTGGTCACCGTCGTCGACGGGCGGGCCACCGCCGATGGCCAGTTCGCCCATGATGTGGCCGCGGTCAGTGCCCAGCGCAGCGCCGATGATACCCTTGATCATGAAACGCCGCTGTCCGAGTTGTTCGAAGATCAGATCGCCGCCGCTGACATGATCGTTGTGAACAAGACCGACCTTTTGTCCGGCAAAGAAGCCGCCACATTGACCACCGATCTGAAAAACGACGCACGCGACGGTGTTCAGGTCATCGCCACTGCCATGGGCCGGCTGCCTGTTGATGTGCTGCTCGGCATCGACGCCGGGGCCGAAAGCGACATGGCCGGCCGCCATGCGCCACATCACCATCACGATGATGATGCCGACGATCATCACCATGACCATGAACACGACGACTTCGAGAGCTTCGCCGTCAGCCTCGGCGAAATCGCCGACCCCGGCGCCTTCTCCGAAAATCTCGCCGATGTGATCCGCGCCCATTCGATCTTGCGCCTCAAGGGCTTCGCCGCCGTTTCGGGCAAGCCGATGCGCCTGACGCTGCAGGCGGTCGGCCCCCGTGTCGACAGCTATTTCGACCGCCCCTTCACCCATGATGAACCGCGCGAAACCCGCCTTGTGGTGATCGGCGCCGCCGGGCTGGACCGGGCCGCGATCACCGCCGCGCTGCAGGCATGAAGCTGACCATCGCAACAGAAAGCCCGCTTGCGCCCGACGGTCTCGCCCTCATCGAAGGTTCGGAGGCGGCCCTGCGCGATGTCTACACTAAAGACGAGTGTTTCACCTTTTCCCCGGCTGAACTTGACCAACCCGCCATCACATTTTTCGTCGCCCGCCAAAACGGCGCGCCCGTGGGCTGCGTCGCCCTTTGCGACTGCGGCGACTACGCCGAGATCAAGCGCCTGTTCGTCACCCCCGAGGCCCGCGGCACCGGCACCGCCCGCACCGCCGGCCACCGCTGCCTGCGCCTTGAAACCGGCCCCCGCCTTGCCCGCGCCGTAGCGCTTTACCGCAAACTCGGCTACAACCAGCGCGGCCCCTTCGGCACCTATGCCGAACACCCCGCCAGCC
>JALSJL010000392.1 GCA_026989405.1 Marinosulfonomonas sp.
ACATGGGCGACGCACAGGTCGGTGCGCAGGCGCGGTTGATGAGCCAGGCCATGCGAAAACTGACAGGCGCCATCTCGCGTTCCAAGTGCACGGTCATTTTCATCAACCAGATCCGCATGAAGATCGGCGTGATGTTTGGCAGCCCGGAAACGACGACCGGCGGCAATGCGCTGAAATTCTATTCTTCCGTGCGCCTCGACATCCGTCGCATCGGTGCCATCAAGGACCGGGATGAAGTTGTCGGCAATTCGACACGTGTTAAGGTCGTGAAGAACAAGGTTGCACCGCCGTTCAAACAGGTTGAGTTCGACATCATGTATGGCGAAGGGATTTCCAAGACCGGCGAATTGGTGGATCTTGGCGTCAAGGCCGGCGTCGTCGAAAAATCCGGCTCGTGGTATTCTTACGGTGACGAGCGGATCGGTCAGGGCCGCGAGAATGCAAAGGCCTATCTGAAAGAACACCCGAAGATTGCGCTTGAGATCGAAGACAAGATTCGTGCAGCGCACGGGCTGGATTTTGATCTCGCAGCCGAACTGGACAAGATCGCGGAGCCGGCTGCCATTCCCGATTCAGTCATCGAAAGCTGAGAAAGCCGCATGGATCGCAGGCCGGGCCAACAAGCCCGGCCTTTCCATGTCGTGTGGACAGTCGTTTTGCAGTTGTTTAAAGGGTATCGAACCCACCAAACCCAAAGCAAAGACAAACCTGCCCATGGCCAGCCTGAATGACATCCGGTCCACCTTTCTGGACTACTTCGAACGCAACGGCCACAGGGTCGTCGAAAGCTCTCCGTTGGTGCCGCGCAACGACCCGACCTTGATGTTCACCAATTCGGGTATGGTCCAGTTCAAGAACCTGTTCACCGGCGCGGAAACGCGCGACTACAAGCGGGCGACCACGGCGCAAAAATGCGTGCGGGCCGGGGGCAAACACAACGATCTGGACAATGTCGGCTATACCGCGCGCCACCTGACATTTTTCGAGATGTTGGGCAACTTTTCCTTTGGCGACTATTTCAAGGAGGAAGCAATCCCGTTTGCCTGGGAACTGCTGACACGGGAATTTGACCTCGACGCCGACCGATTGCTGGTGACGATTTACCATACCGATGACGAGGCTGCCGACATATGGAAGAAGGTTGCCGGCTTGCCCGACGAACGGATCATCCGCATTGCGACCGATGACAATTTCTGGCGGATGGGTCCGACTGGTCCATGTGGCCCGAGCACCGAAATTTTCTTTGACCATGGCCCGGACATTCCGGGTGGTCCGCCTGGCTCTCCCGATGAAGACGGCGACCGGTTCGTTGAAATCTGGAACCTCGTGTTCATGCAGAATGAGCAACTTGAGGACGGCCGTTTGCTGGACCTGCCGAACCAGTCGATCGATACCGGGATGGGCCTGGAACGCATGGGGACAATTCTCCAGGGCAAACACGATCTGTTCGATACCGACCTGATGCGCAACCTGATCGAAGCAAGCGCCAGCGCGACCGGTCAGGACCCTGACGGGCCGGGCAGGGTGCATCATCGGGTCATTGCCGACCATCTGCGGTCCACATCTTTCCTGATTGCCGAAGGGGTTTTGCCATCGAACGAAGGCCGCGGGTACGTGTTGCGCCGGATCATGCGCCGGGCCATGCGACACGCCCATCAACTAGGTGCAACCGACCCGGTCATGCATCGGCTCGTTCCGGCTCTGGTGGCCCAGATGGGCCAGGCCTACCCCGAACTGAACCAGGCCCAGGCAACGATCGAGGAAACCCTGCGTCTTGAAGAAACCCGTTTCCGGGCGACCCTTGACCGGGGCCTTCGCCTGCTGGACGATGAGCTTGAAAAACTGCCCGACGGCGGCGCCTTGCCCGGAGAAACAGCGTTCCGGCTTTATGACACCTATGGTTTCCCGCTCGATCTGACCCAGGATGCCTTGCGCGAACGCAACCGCGATGTGGACATCGCCGGGTTTGAAAAGGCCATGGCCGAGCAAAAGGCGCGCGCCCGTGCGGCCTGGACGGGCTCCGGGGAAACCGCGGATGCCGTCATCTGGCTCGACCTCGCACAGCAGCACGGCGCGACCGATTTTATCGGCTATGAAGATGAGACCGCCGAGGGCCAGATTTTGGCACTGGTGCGTGATGGCGCCACGATCGAGGAAGCCTCTGAGGGCGAACTGGTTCAGATCGTTCTGAACCAGACCCCGTTTTACGCGGAAAGTGGCGGCCAGGTGGGCGATACCGGGCAGTTGAAAACGGAAACGGCTGTCGTTCGGATCACCGACACGAAACAGGTGGCCGGGGTGTTTGCGCATTTCGGCAAGGTGGAAAGTGGTCGGCTGGCATCGGGCCAGGCCGCCGAACTGGCGGTTGACCGTGAGAGGCGAACCAAAATTCGGGCCAATCACTCGGCCACGCACCTGTTGAATGAAGCCCTGCGTGAGACGCTTGGCGCCCATGTTGCCCAACGCGGATCGTTGAATGATGACAAGCGGTTGCGGTTCGACTTTTCACATAACAAGGCACTTTCGCGCGAAGAACTGAACAGGGTTTCGGACACTGTGAACAGCTTTATCCGCCAGAACTCGCTGGTTGAAACGCGCATCATGACACCGCAACAGGCGCGTGATATCGGCGCGCAGGCGCTGTTTGGCGAAAAATATGGCGACGAGGTGCGTGTCGTGTCGATGGGGCGCGCCGAGACCGGCAAGGGGCTGGATGGCAAGACCTGGTCGATTGAACTTTGCGGCGGCACCCATGTCGAGCGGACGGGCGACATTGGCCTGTTTGTGATCCTTGGTGACAGCGCGTCCAGCTCGGGCGTGCGCCGGATCGAAGCGTTGACCGGTGCTGAGGCTCTGAAACACATCGAAAAGCAAAGCGGGGTTCTCGCCGATGCTGCGGCCGTTCTGAAAGTGCCGGTCGATGACATTCCGAGCCGCGCCGCCAGCCTTGTGCGGGAGCGGCGCGCGCTTGAAAATGAGATCTCGCAGCTGCGCCGGGAACTGGCCATGGGCGCCGGCGACACGGGCGAGGGACCGCACACTGCCAGGGAAATCGGCGGCATGAAATTCGTGGCCCAGGTCTTGAAGGGCGTGTCGGGCAAGGAGCTTCCCGGTCTGATTGACGAACACAAGGCACGGCTGGGGTCAGGCGTCATCCTGCTGATTGCGGACGCCGGCGGAAAAGCAGCCGTCGCAGCCGGCGTTACCAAGGATCTCATCGAAAAGGTGTCTGCCGTTGACGTGGTGCGCACCGCCGTGCAGGAACTGGGCGGAAAAGGTGGTGGAGGCCGGCCAGAACTGGCCCAGGGCGGCGGGGCTGATATTGGCGGGGCCGAGCGGGCCATCGCGGCCACAGAAAAACTGTTGGGAGAGTGAAATGGGTGCCCTTTGGATTGCACATGTCAAGGTTACGGATGAAGAGGCCTACATGAAATATGCCGCCATCGCCACCGAGGCGATTGCCGAACATGGCGGCACATTCATTGCGCGCGGCGGCCGGTTTGTTCAGCTTGAGGGCAACGCCCGGCCGCGCAATGTCGTGGCCCGGTTTGCCTCGGTCGAGGATGCGCTGGCATGCTACAACTCGCCCAGGTATCAGGAGGCGCTGAGCTTTGCCAGGAACGCAAGTGAGCGCGACCTCATGGTGTTGGAGACCGACGACTAGGCCTTGTCCGGGCGTGTCTACTTGTCCGTTCGGGCCGCGCGTTTGCGTTCATGCGGATCAAGGTGTCGTTTGCGCAGGCGAATGGATTTCGGCGTGACTTCAACCAGTTCATCATTGTCGATATAGGCAATCGCTTCTTCCAGAGACAACCGCACCGGCGGCGTGAGGCGCACGGCGTCGTCCGTTCCCGATGCGCGCACATTGGTCAGCTTTTTCCCCTTGAGCGGGTTCACTTTCAGATCATTTTCGCGCGAATGCTCGCCGATGATCATACCGGTATAAACCTGTTCCTGCGGGCCGATGAACATCCGCCCGCGTTCTTCGAGGTTCCACAGCGCATAGGCAACCGAAACGCCGTTTTCCATCGAGATCAGAACCCCGGCGCGCCGCCCGGGTATGGAGCCCTTGTGCGGGGTCCAGCCATGGAAAACCCGGTTGAGAACACCGGTTCCGCGGGTGTCGGTCAGAAATTCACCGTGATAGCCGATCAGGCCGCGCGATGGGACATGCGCAATGATCCGGGTCTTGCCGGCGCCCGAGGGGCGCATGTCGGCAAGTTCGCCCTTGCGTGGACCGGTCAGTTTTTCGATCACTGCGCCGGTGTATTCGTCATCGACATCGATGGTGACCTCTTCGACGGGTTCCAGTGTCTGACCATCTTCTTCGCGCATGATGACCTGGGGGCGCGAGATCGACAGTTCGAACCCTTCGCGGCGCATGTTTTCGATCAGAACCCCCATCTGCAGTTCGCCCCGTCCGGCCACCTCAAACGCTTCGCCGCCGGGCGTGTCGCTGACCTGGATGGCGACGTTGATTTCGGCTTCCTTCATCAGGCGCTCACGGATCACGCGCGACTGGACTTTCTTGCCATCGCGTCCGGCAAGCGGGCTGTTGTTGATCCCGAATGTGACGGAAATTGTTGGTGGGTCAATGGGTTGGGCGGGGATCGGTTGTTCCACGGACAGATCGCACAGCGTGTCGGCAACGGTTGCCTTGCTCATCCCGGCTATGGTCACGATGTCGCCAGCCTCGGCCTGGTCGATGGCTTGTTGATTGAGGCCGCGAAAGGCCATGACCTTGGTCACGCGGAATTGCTCGATCCTGTCCCCATCACGGCTGAGCGCCTTGATGGTTTCCCCGGTTTTCAGGGTCCCCGATTCGACCCGTCCGGTCAGAATGCGGCCAATGAACGGGTCAGCGCTCAGGGTGGTGGCCAACATGCGAAACGGCTCGTCCTTGTGGGCAATCTGGGTGGGTGCCGGGATGTGCTCGATCACGAGATCGAACAGCGCGTCCAGGTTTTCACGCGCCCCATCCAGCCCGACGTCAGCCCATCCCGAACGACCGGATGCATACAGGATCGGAAAATCCAGCTGGTCGTTGTCGGCCCCCAGGTTTGCGAACAGATCGAACACCTCGTCCAGGGCCCGATCGGGGTCTGCGTCCGGCTTGTCGACCTTGTTCAGCACAACGATCGGGCGCAGCCCCAGTGCCAGCGCCTTTGCGGTCACGAATTTGGTCTGCGGCATCGGGCCTTCGGCGGCATCCACCAGCAAGACCACCCCATCGACCATCGACAGGATGCGCTCGACCTCACCGCCGAAATCGGCGTGTCCGGGTGTGTCGACAATGTTGATCCGGGTGTCTTTCCATTCTACCGATGTCGCCTTGGCCAGGATCGTGATACCGCGCTCGCGCTCCAGATCGTTGGAATCCATGGCGCGCTCGGCCACCGCCTGGTTTTCGCGGAAGGCACCGGATTGTTTCAGGAGTTCGTCGACCAGGGTGGTTTTTCCGTGGTCGACATGCGCGATGATCGCGATATTACGCAGGTCCATTTTTCTACCTTGAATGGGAAGTCGCACGCCCCCTAACCCCTGCCGCGGCAAAAGGCCAGTGACAAAGCATCGCGCCCGCGCTGAAATGCAGTCAAGCGCCCCGTATCAGGGGATGATGCGGGTGTATTTTGTGCCCTCAATGGTCGCGCCGGCAATCAGCCCCGCCTGACCAAAGACGACAGCGATCACCGGGGTGAGCGTCGTGGTGGTATCGACCGAAATGGTCTCGCCCTCATTTTTCAGGACATAACGGACGTCGGCACCGACGGCCCAGCCAGGTGAATTCCGGAACTCTGCCAATGCATCCTGGGTCATGAAAAACAGAACGTGAGCATACTGCTGTGCACCGATCTGCAGCCCGATACTGGCTTTGGCCGCCGAATAGTAGTCTACGGTCACCCCCCCCACGCGCAGCGCGCCGCGCCCGTAGGCGCCGCCGATGCCAAGCCCGACACGCGTCACAAGTGGCATGACAAGCATGCCCGCCGCCTTGTCGGCAAGGTCGCGGGTGCTGGGATATGTTGAAAACAGATAGTTTAGCGCTGCATCGACACGGGCGTCGATCTGCTCGGCGCCGTTGCTGCCCAAACCGTTCGAACAGCCCGCCGCCGTCAGCAGGGCTGCGGATCCTGCGCTGGTGAATAGAACCCGCCGGGTAAGTTTTGTCATGGGGTTTTCCTTGTCTGCCGGTTGCCTCTGTTGCCGGTCTTATGCGACCGGTCCGGGCCGACTATAGAACAGCAAAGCGCGGGTGTCATCAGCAACCCGTTGTTGGGCGGATTTTAGCGCGCTCAGCCTCTCAGCAATCTGGCCGCGGCGGGTGCAAAATACGTGAGAATTCCGTCGCAGCCCGCCCGTTTGAAGCCAAGAAGGCTTTCCAGCATCACCTTGTTGCCATCCAGCCATCCATTCTGGATGGCCGCGCTCAGCATCGCGTATTCCCCCGAGACCTGGTAGGCAAATGTCGGCGCGGCGAAACTGTCTTTTACCCGGCGACAGATATCCAGGTAGGGCATGCCCGGCTTGATCATGACCATGTCGGCGCCCTCGGCCAGGTCCCGGCCGACCTGGCGGATTGCCTCATCCGAATTGGCCGGGTCCATCTGGTAGGTGTTCTTGTCCCCCGCAAGCGCCCCGGCGGCCCCCACCGCGTCGCGAAACGGCCCGTAAAAGGCAGACGAAAACTTGGCCGCATAGGACATGATGACCGTGTCGTGGAAACCGGCCCCCTCCAGCCCCGCGCGTATGGCGCCGATGCGCCCGTCCATCATGTCGGAGGGGCCGATGATGTCGGCGCCGGATTCGGCCTGAGCGACCGCCATGCGCACCAGGGCCGCCACCGTTTCGTCATTGACGATCCGCCCGTCGACCACATAGCCGTCATGGCCGTTGATGTTGTAGGGGTCGAGCGCCACATCCGTCATGACGGCAATTTCGGGCACCGCCTGTTTCACGGCCCGGATGGTCCGGTTCACCAGGTTGTCCGGGCTCCAGGCATCGGCGCAATCTTCGGTTTTCAGTTCTTGTTTCACATAGGGGAAAATGCAGATGGCCGGGATCCCCAGCGACACGGCCTCGCGGGCGGCTTTCACCACCAGATCAGGGCTCAGGCGCGCAACGCCGGGCATTGACGGGATATCTGTTGAACGATCCTTGCCCTCCTGAACAAACAGGGGCCAGATGAAATCCGAGGCATCCAGCCGGCTTTCGCGCACCAGGGCGCGCAGCGCAGGTGTTGCACGCAGACGCCGAGCGCGAAGGGCGGGGTAGGGCGCATGATGGTTTTGCATTGAAAGCTGTCCTCGCTGTCACTATCAACCCGATTGACATGGATTTGCCCCCATCTCAAGGGTGCCCCGAACCGCGGGCGCCCGGCGGGGCATGTGAAACTGGGCAGGAACGGGTAATTTGGACTGGTACGAGGCCGTCTTCGAAGTCATCGACATGCGGTCGTTTTCCAATCTCTGGTATTGGATTGCGCTGGCTGTCTTGTGGTCGACCACAAGTCACTGGGTGCTCGGCGTGCCGTTCGATATGGTCCTGCGGGCCCGGCGCAAGGGCGGTGAGGCCGAGCGGGATCTGGAAGACCTGGTTCGGATCAACACCAATCGCATCCTGTATATCGGCCGCGTGGCCGGCATCTGGCTTTTGGCCTTCAGTTCCGCTTTCGTGACCGCGCTGGTCCTTCTCGGGTTCTGGTACAAGGTCGAGTTTGCCCAGGCCCTGTTCTTTTTCGCCTTCCCGTTGTCGATCATCGGTTTGCTGTCCATGACCACGGCCCGCCGCATTCAGCACGAAAACGCAAAGGGTGATCTGCTGTATCGCCGTCTCGCCCGGCATCGCCTTTATACGCAGATCATCGGCATGCTGTCGGTCTTTGTGACGGCGATGTGGGGAATGTATCAAAACCTTGTCGTCGGCCCGCTTGGTGGGTTCTGAGCCAGGCCCGCTTGAGAAAATGAGGATCAGATGACCCGCGCGGCACAAATCACGGTCGGTGGCGCCCCCGAAGGGTTTGACGCCCGCCTGCTGCTTGACGAACTGGAAAGATCGGGTGCCCCCGTCATCCATTTGGCGCGCGATGACAAGCGCCTTGAAGCCATGCGCGCGGCTTTGGCATTTTTTGCGCCGCAAATCCCGGTGATGAGTTTTCCGGCCTGGGATTGTCTGCCCTATGACAGGGTATCCCCGCATGCCGATATCACGGCCGCGCGCATGGCGACACTTGCCGCGCTGACCCAGGGAATTCCGGCGCAGACCATTGTCCTGACAACCCTGAATGGCGCAACCCAACGGGTGCCGGCGCGTGACGTGTTGCGCCAGTCCGCGTTTGTCGCGCGTGTCGGCGAGCGCCTGGATGAGGCCGGGCTGCGCGACTACCTCGCACGCATGGGGTTCATCAAGGCCCCGACCGTCAACGAACCCGGCGACTACGCCATCCGGGGGGGCATCATCGACATTTTCCCCCCCGGCGAAAGTGGCCCGGTGCGGCTTGATCTGTTTGGCGATGTCCTGGACAGCGCGCGCCGGTTTGACCCGGTCAGCCAACGCACGACCGAGAAACTGACGCTGGTCGAACTTGCCCCGGTGTCCGAGGTCATTCTGGATGACGTCGCAATCCGGCGCTTTCGGCAGAACTACCGGATCGAGTTCGGCGCCGCGGGCACCGATGACCCCTTGTATGAAGCCGTCAGCGCCGGACGCAAGCATCAGGGGCTGGAACACTGGCTGCCGTTCTTCCACGAAAACCTGGAAACCCTGTTTGACTATCTGCCCGGCGCGTCGGTCTGTCTGGACGACCGGACTGCGAGCGCACGCACGGCCCGGTGGGAAAGCATCGAAGACCAGTATGAGACCCGCAAGCTGGCGATGGATGCCAAATCGCGGCTGGACACCGTTTACAAGCCGTGCCCGCCGGGGCTGTTGTATCTGGATGATCAAGACTGGGAACACGCGCTGTCCGGGCGCCGGGTCTTGCAGTTTTCGCCCCTTCCGCAGGCCACGGGCCCCGGTGTCATCGATGCCGGCGGGCGCATCGGGCGCAACTTTTCACCCGAACGGCAGCTGGAAAGCGTCAGCCTGTTTGGCGCGCTGGAAGATCATGTCGAAGACAAACGCCGCAAGTCTCAGGTGGTCATCGCAAGCTACTCCGAGGGCGCGCGCGAAAGGCTGAAGGGGCTGCTGGAAGATCAGGGTCTGCAAGGCGCGCGCGAAATCCGCGACGCACGCGACCTGCCTGACGGGGCTGGCGGCGTGCACCTTGCGGTCTGGGCGCTCGAACACGGTTTCGAGGCCAAGGGGCTGACGGTGATATCCGAGCAGGACGTGCTGGGCGACCGGCTGATCCGTGGGTCACACAAACGCAAACGGGCAGAGAATTTTCTGACCGAAGCTCAAAGCCTCAGCGCCGGTGACCTGGTCGTGCATGTCGAACACGGCATCGGGCGCTTCAAGGGGCTGGAACTTGTCACGGCCCTTGGGGCGGCCCATGAATGCCTGCTGATCGAGTATGCCGGTGGCGACAAGCTGTATCTGCCGGTCGAAAACATCGAACTGCTCAGCCGGTATGGCCACGAAGAGGGCCTGCTTGACCGGCTGGGTGGCGGTGCGTGGCAGGCCAAGAAGGCCAGGCTCAAGGCGAGAATTCGCGAGATTGCCGACCGCCTGATCCGGATCGCGGCAGAGCGTGTCTTGCGCAAGGCACCGATCATGGAGCCGCCCGCCGGCATGTGGGACGCTTTTGCAGCTCGCTTCCCGTATGAGGAAACCGAAGACCAGCTGCGCGCCATTGGCGATGTGGTGGCCGATCTTGCCGCCGGCCGGCCCATGGACCGCCTGATCTGCGGCGATGTCGGTTTCGGCAAGACCGAGGTGGCGATGCGCGCGGCCTTCGTTGCGGCAATGAGCGGCAAACAGATCGCGGTGATCGCCCCGACCACGCTTCTGGCGCGCCAGCATTTCAACAGCTTTTCAGAGCGGTTCCGCGGCTTTCCCGTCAACGTGCGCCAGCTTTCGCGGTTTGTCCCGGCAAAAGACGCAGCGCTGACCCGGCAAGGGATCGCGGATGGCACGGTCGACATCGTGATCGGCACGCATGCGCTGTTGGCCAAATCGGTCAGGTTCAAGAATCTCGGGTTGCTGGTCGTCGATGAAGAACAGCATTTTGGCGTTGCCCACAAAGAGCGGTTGAAACAGATGCGCTCCGATGTGCATGTCCTGACGCTGACCGCGACCCCGATCCCACGGACGTTGCAGATGTCGCTGACCGGCGTGCGCGACCTGTCGATCATCGGCACGCCGCCCGTCGACCGGTTGGCGATCCGCACCTATGTCAGTGAATTCGACGCAATCACGATCCGCGAGGCCCTGCTGCGCGAACACTACCGCGGCGGCCAGAGCTTTTATGTGGTGCCACGCATTTCCGACCTGCCCGAAATCGAACAGTTCCTGCGCGAACAGGTTCCCGAAGTGTCGTTTGTGGTGGCGCACGGTCAGATGGCCGCCGGCCAGCTGGATGACCGGATGAATGCGTTTTACGACGGCAAATACGATGTTCTGCTGGCCACCACGATCGTGGAAAGCGGGCTGGATATTCCGACCGCGAACACGATGATCATTCACCGTGCCGACATGTTCGGGCTGGCCCAGCTTTACCAGATCCGGGGCCGGGTGGGGCGCTCCAAGACGCGGGCCTATGCCTATCTGACAACCCGCCCGCGCAAGCCGCTGACCCCTGCGGCCGAAAAGCGGTTGCGCGTTCTTGGCGCGCTGGATGCGCTGGGGGCCGGGTTCACCCTTGCCAGCCAGGATCTCGACCTTCGCGGCGCGGGCAACTTGTTGGGCGAAGAGCAATCGGGCCAGATCCGCGAAGTCGGCTATGAACTTTACCAATCCATGCTTGAAGAGGCCATTGCCAAGATCAAGGCCGGCGAAATGGAAGGGTTGAGTGCGGCCGACGATCAGTGGGCGCCGGTGATCAACCTTGGCGTTCCGGTGTTGATCCCGGAAAAATATGTGCCCGATCTGGACGTGCGCCTGGGCCTGTACCGCCGGCTGTCAGGTCTGGAAAGCAAGGTCGAGCTTGAGGGTTTTGCGGCCGAGTTGATCGACCGGTTCGGCAAGCTTCCGAAAGAAGTGAACACGTTGTTGCTTGTGGTGCGCATCAAGGGCGAATGCAAGAAAGCCGGGATTGCCCGGCTTGATGCCGGACCGCGGGGGGCGACCATACAGTTTCATGACGACAAGTTTGCCAACCCGGCCGGACTGGTTGATTTCATTCAGGCACAAAAGGGTCTGGCAAAAGTGAAAGACAACAAGATCGTCGTGCGCCGCGACTGGAACAAGACCAGCGACAAGATCAAGGGGGCCTTTGCCATCGCCCGCGATCTGGCCGCCAAGGCCCGCGCCTAGGATCAGATCAGGTTGAGCCGCGTGGCCTTCTGAACCGCCTGCGCCGTCGAGACAACCTTCAGCGATTCGCGCGCCCGTTGCAGATGCTTTTCAATGGTCGCGGGCGTGACATCCATGATCTGAGCAATCTCCCGGGCCGTTTTTCCCGCCCCGATCCACCGCAGGGTCTCTTTTTGCCGGCTGGTCAACGGGCGACACTGACCGCTGCGCGGCAGCGTGCTGACGCGCAGATAGAACAGGCGGGCCGCCAGCTCGATGCTGGAGCCGTGCTCGGCCCAGACCCTGTCTGCATCCGTTTGGGTCAGACCCACCCGGGCGCCCAGGCTCAACACCGACATGACATGCGAATCGACATCGGCCAATGACAGGAAATAGCCGGCAGACAACTTGAAATCGGCCAGCAACTGTTGAAATCTGATCCGTTCCGGTGTCAGAGGCTGTGGATCAAGCTGCGATGCCGCCTGGTGCCAGCTGATGGCGCCGCGGTGGGTGATGGCCCATTTGATCAGCGGGGAAGAATAGTAATGACC
>JALSJL010000393.1 GCA_026989405.1 Marinosulfonomonas sp.
GGGTGCGGGAGGGGCGGGTCGAGTTCGACGATGTGCATTTCGGCTATGACGCCGAACGCGAGATCCTGAAAGGTGTGAGCTTTGCGGTTGAACCGGGCAAGACTGTTGCCATTGTCGGGCCGTCGGGTTCCGGCAAGTCCACCATCGGGCGGCTGCTGTTCCGGTTTTACGATGTGACCAGCGGTGCCATCTGCATCGACGGCCAGGACATCCGGGATGTGACCCTGGCCTCGCTGCACCGGGCCATCGGTATCGTTCCGCAGGATACGGTTCTGTTCAATGACACGATCTACTACAATATTGCCTACGGCCGCCCCGACGCTTCGCGCGATGAGGTGATCGCGGCGGCGAAGGCGGCCAAGATCCACGATTTCATCCTCAGCCTGCCGGACGGCTTCGACACGACCGTGGGCGAGCGCGGGCTGAAGCTTTCGGGTGGCGAAAAGCAGCGCGTCGGCATTGCCCGGACGATCCTGAAAAACCCGCCGATCCTGCTGCTGGACGAAGCCACGTCGGCGCTCGACACCCAGACCGAGCAGGAAATTCTCGAAAGCCTGCGCGAGATCAGCCAGGGGCGCACGACGATCACCATCGCGCACCGGCTTTCGACCATTGCCGATGCCGACGAAATCGTGGTGCTTGAAGGCGGGGTGATCGTCGAGCGCGGCCGGCATGACGATCTGCTGGCGCGCAGCGGGCGCTACGCGGCGATGTGGCACCGCCAGATGGCCGAAGACGATGAGGCCGCGGCCTGAGAATCCCCTTCACCGGGGCGGTGTGAATGCCTATGTTGACCGCATGACCAACCTGGATGTGAAAGGGCGTGCGTGATGCAATATCCAAAGGAATTCATTGAGCGGCTGCATCTGGTCTGGGGCACGGGCTTTCTGTCGCCGGGCGGCCCGGAAGAAGTTCTGCGCATTGTCGAGGGGCTGGACCTGAAAGGCGCAAGGGTGCTCGACATTGGCTGCGGCACGGCGGGGCCGGCGGTCACGCTGGCGCGCGAAACCGGGGCACGGATGCTTTGCGTGGACGTTGAAGACGTGGTGGTGGCGCGGGCGCGCCGGCTGGTGGCGGCGGAAGGCCTGGAAGAGCAGATCGAAATTCGCCGCATCGCGCCGGGCCTCCTGCCATTTGACGACGATGCCTTCGACGTCGTTTTCAGCAAGGATTCCATGCTGCACATCCCCGACAAGGGCGCGCTTTTTGCCGAAGTGTTCCGGGTTCTGCGACCCGGTGGCACATTCGCGGCCAGCGACTGGCTGGCCGGGGTCGGCGCCGATGACAACCCCGCCTTTCGGCGCTACCTCGAGGTCGGTCATCTCGACTTTGAAATGGCCACGGCGGCGCAAACCGAAGCCGCGATGCGCGCGGCCGGATTTGAGCAGGTGTCATCAACGAACCGGGCCGGCTGGTATCGCGATCTGGCCTCGCGCGAGGTTGACGCGATCGAGGGCCCGTTGCGTGATGAAATCCTGCGGGTCAGCGATCCGGTGACCTACGAAACCTGGCTCGCGGCCCGACGCGCGCTTCGCGACGCCGTGAAGACCGAGGGGCTGTGCCCGACGCATCTGCGTGGCATCAAACCGGCCGGCCAGGCCTAGGGTCGAGACTCAATCAAGTCCACCATAGGATTGTAGCAGCCAGCGCGACAGCTGACAGGAAGTTTCGAGCCAGTTTGTCATAGCGGGTGGCAATGCGTCGGAAATC
>JALSJL010000394.1 GCA_026989405.1 Marinosulfonomonas sp.
CGAGGTCTGCATCGAGGCCGGCTGCGTGCGCCAGACCGCCTGGCGTCGCTGGGTGGCCGCGCTGGCGACAATCGCACAGCGGGTGAATGGGGGAAAAACCAACGCAGCCAAACCACGTCCTCGCAATTGACCACGCCGTGCAATCCCGTGTCGTGCCGGGCTATTCCCATCCACCCTGCGCTGGGCGTGGTTCGGTTGGCAAAACACGTCGAACTTTGGGCGCGACATTTTCGGGTGTTTTGTGGCAAAAAACAGATAGGCTCGAAGAAGCCTGCTCTCCTCACGCCGCACCTGCCCCCCACCCTGGGTCCTCCCGGGACGAGATCGTATACGGGGGGGCTTGGCGCGGCATTTCGCTAGCGACAGGGTGTTGTTTTGGGTCCGCGGGTCCGCACCCCTTGCCGGAAACAGGAAACCTCAAGTTTTACAGGATCTTGAGCCGAGCCCAATAGGGTGCGGACCCAGCATTTGGGTCCGCGCCCGGGTCCGCACCCCCGACAGAACCCGCCTCCCTGCTGGCAACTCCGGCCCCGCCTTCGCGCGGGGCCGCTTCTTTTGGCCCCGGGCAAGCGCAAGGAACAGATGTGGATATCAGGATGACGGCTATGGGCGATTATGGGCGATCTCTCCTCCTATGCCGGGAATGCCCGCACCCATACGGAGGCGTAGATCTCGGTTTTGGGCCGCCGTTCACGGCCAACCCTGATCATCTCGTACATTCCGGTGACGACGACGCGAAACTTGCTCGGATGCAACGCGAGGCTTCGCCTTGCGCCCACCACGAGGGCCCAGCGCAAAAGCGGTTCCAAGGGTATCCACCGCTTGACAGGGTTACCTTGGAAATATATATTTTACTGATCGAAATAAAGACGGGGCGTGGCGGAAATGTACCTGGGGATTGATCTGGGAACCTCGGGTGTTCGCGTCGTATCATGCGATAGCGCCGGCGTGGTTCTGGCTGCGGCCGAGCAGAGCTATCGGGTGTCCCACCCGCAATCCGGCTGGAGCGAACAGGCCCCGGACGACTGGATCAAGGCCACCGGACAGGCCATAGCCCAGTTGCGTGCCGCACAGCCGGAAACGCTGGCCGATTTGCGCGCCATCGGGCTTTCGGGGCAGATGCACGGGGCGGTGCTGCTGGATGGGAGCGACAAGGTCTTGCGCCCCTGTATCCTGTGGAACGACACCCGCGCCGCCGACGAGGCCGCCCGGCTGGACGCCATCCCGGCCTTTCGCAGGCTTGGGGCCAATATCGTCTTTCCGGGGTTCACGGCGCCGAAACTGGCCTGGGTTGCCGCGCATGAGCCCGAAGTATTTGCGCGCCTTGCCCGGGTGTTGCTGCCCAAGGATTACCTGCGCCTCTGGCTGACCGGAGACCACATCAGCGACATGTCCGATGCCGCCGGCACCGCCTGGCTGGAGGTGGCCGGGCGGTGCTGGTCGGACGAGCTTCTTTCACTTTCCGGCGTGGCGCGCACACAGATGCCGGGGCTTGTGGAAGGCTGCGCCGCCGCGGGGATGCTGCGCGGCGATCTGGCGCGCGAATGGGGCGTGCGCGGGCCGGTGGTGGTGGCCGGGGGCGGCGGTGACAATGCCGCGGCAGCCTGCGGTGTGGGCTGCGTGAACGAGGGCGACGGTTTCGTTTCTCTGGGCACCTCGGGGGTGATGCTGGTCGCGCGCGACAGCTGCCAGCCGGCGCCCGAAACGGCGGTGCATACCTTCTGCCATGCGCTGCCCGATCGCTGGGTGCAGATGGGGGTGATCCTGGCGGCGACCGACTGCCTGAACTGGCTGGCGCGCAACCTGGGGCAGCGCCCGGAAGCCCTGGCCGCCCTGGCCGGCGACGGGTTGGAGGCGCCGTCGCGCGCGCTGTTCCTGCCCTATCTTTCGGGCGAGCGCACGCCACATAACGATGCTTTGATCCGGGCGGCGTTCGTCGGGCTGGACATTGCCGATACCCCGGCCGACCTGGTGCGTGCGCTGATGCAAGGCGTTGCCTTTGCGCTGCGTGACAGCCTCGAGGCGCTGCGCGCCGCCGGGGCCGCGCCGGAGCGCCTGCTGGCGATCGGCGGCGGGGCGCAATCCCGCTACTGGCTGGACGTTCTGGCCACGGTTCTGGACCTGCCCATCGACCTGCCCGAAGCCGGCGAGTTCGGGGCCGCGCTCGGGGCCGCGCGTCTGGGCATTGCCGCGGACACCGGCGCCGCGCCGGGCGACATCATGACACCCCCGCGCCTTGCCCGCAGCATCGAACCCGTGGCTCACCTGCGGGAGACCCATGAAGAAACCTACCGGCGCTATCGCAACCTCTACCCAGCATTGAAGGCACTTTCATGACAGATTTTTTCACCGGCATCGAACCGCTAGCCTACAAGGGCCCTGACAGCGACGACCCGCTTGCCTTTCGCCACTACGACCCGAACGAGATGGTGCTGGGCAAGCGATTGAAGGATCACCTGCGCTTTTCCGTCGCCTGGTGGCATTCCTTTGCCTGGCCGGGGACTGATCCGTTCGGCGGCCCCACCTTTGAGCGCCCCTGGTTCCCGGCCGACACGATGGAACTGGCACGGTTGCGCGCCGATGCGGCCTTCGAGATGTTCGCCCTGCTGGGGGTGCCGTTCTACTGTTTTCACGACGCCGACGTGCGCCCGGAAGGCGCCAATTTCGCCGAGAACACCCGCAACCTGGAGGAAATGGTCGACTACATGGGCCAAAAGCAGGAGGCCACCGGCACCCGGCTGCTCTGGGGCACGGCGAACCTGTTTTCGCACCGCCGCTACATGGCGGGTGCGGCCACCAACCCCGACCCCGAGGTGTTCGCCTTTGCCGCGGCGACGGTGAAAACCTGCATGGATGCGACCCGCGCGCTGGGTGGCGAGAACTACGTGCTCTGGGGCGGGCGCGAGGGCTACGAGACCCTGCTGAACACCGATCTGGCGCGCGAGGATGCGCAGATGGGGCGGTTTCTGAACATGGTGGTCGAGCACAAGCACAAGACCGGCTTCAAGGGCACGATCCTGCTGGAACCCAAGCCGCAGGAGCCGTCCAAGCACCAGTATGATTACGACGTGGCCACGGTTTACGGTTTTCTCAAACGCCACGGGCTGGAAGGCGAGGTCCGGGTGAACATCGAGCAGGGCCACGCCATTCTGGCCGGCCACAGTTTCGAGCACGAGATCGCGCTGGCGGTCGCGCTGGGCATCTTCGGTTCGATCGACATGAACCGCAACGATTACCAGTCGGGCTGGGATACCGACCAGTTTCCCAATAACGTGCCCGAGGTGGCGCTGGCCTATTACCACATCCTGAAAGGCGGCGGTTTCACCACCGGCGGCACCAATTTCGACGCCAAGCTGCGCCGGCAGTCGCTGGATGCGCAAGACCTCCTGGCGGCGCATGCCGGGGCGATGGATGTCTGCGCGCGTGGGCTCAAGGCGGCGGCGGCAATGCTGCAGGACGGGGCGCTGGAAGGGCCGCTTGCGGCGCGCTATGCGGGCTGGGACAGCGGGCTGGGGGCCGAGATCATGGGCGGTGCGCTGGGGCTGGATGACCTGGCTGCGCGGGTGACGCAGAAAGGGATCAACCCGGCGCCGGTTTCGGGCCGGCAGGAGATGTTGGAAAACATCGTCAACCGCTACGTCTGACATGCAGATCGCCGCGCATCTGCTGGAGGACGGGCGCCAGAAGCTGCGCATCCTCAGCCATGGCGCGATCACCGCCGACTGGCGCGTGGCACTGCCCGGTGGTGGCTCGGCGCCGGTGATCATGGGTCACGATGACCCTGCGGCCTACCTGGGTGACGACCGCTACATGGGGGCGATTGTCGGACGGGTGTCGGGGCGCATCGGGCAGGCGCGGTTTTCGCTGGCGGGGCGCACTTGGCGGCTGAGCCGAAACCAGGGGCGGCACCATCTGCACGGCGGCCCCGGCGGGCTGTCGCGGCGCAACTGGGACATGCAGGGCGACGGCGCGCGTGCAGTGCGGCTGACCTGCCGGCTGGAACATGGCGACGATGGCTATCCGGGGGCGCTGGATGTGCAGGTCGATATCCGCCTTGAAGGCGGGCGGCTGGTCTATGACATGCTGGCCACGCCCGACCGGCCAACCCCGGTCAGCCTGGCGCAGCACAACTACTACAACCTCGCGGGCGGCGGCCCGATCTGGGGCCACCGTCTGCGGGTGGCGGCGCGCAGCTTTACCGAAACCGATGCCGAACTGATCCCCACCGGCGCGGTGAAACCGCTGCCTCCAGAGATCGACTTCAGTTGCGGCAAGACGCTGGCGCAACAGCAGCACGGGGCGCTGGATGTGAACATGGTCATACCCGAAGGCCACGATCGCGACTGGCCGGTAGCGGTGCTGAGCACGCCGGGCGGGCTTTCGCTGCGGCTGTGGAGCGACCAGCCGGGGCTGCAGCTGTATAGCGGGGCCAATCTGCCGCTGCCCGGTGCCGGGCTGTGCCTTGAGCCGCAGATATGGCCCGACGCGGTGAACCACGCGAATTTTCCCAGCCCCATTGCCACGCCCGAGCGCCCCTACAGGCAGCGCCTGGTGCTGGAAATCGCCCCGGAGGCCGGCCGATGATTACCCGCATTCTTGTTGTTCTGTCGCTGCTGTTCGCCCACGGGGCGCTTGCGCAGGATGCGCCGTTGCCTGCTGCCGATGCCGTATTCCCCGAAGCCCCCGAAGCGCAGGTCGCGCTTGGCCGGCTGCTGTTTTACGACCCCATCCTCAGCGGCAGCCGCACGGTGGCCTGTGCCACCTGCCACCACCCGCGCTTTGGCACCTCCGACGGGGTGTCTCTGGGGGTCGGTGACGGCGGCATCGGGCTGGGGCCCGAGCGGCGCGTTGACCCGAAGAATATGCCCGAACGCCGCGTGGCGCGCAACGCGCCGGCGCTGTTCAACCTGGGCGCGGCCGGGTTCACCAGCCTGTTTCACGACGGTCGGCTCGAGGCCGACGCTTCGCTGCCCGACGGCATCCGCACCCCGATGGGCACCGAGATGGTTGCAGGCTTTGACAGCGTTCTGTCGGCCCAGGCGATGTTTCCGGTTCTCGCGGGCGACGAGATGGCCGGCCACCGGGGCGAAAACGACGTGTCGCTGGCCACCAGCCGCGGGCTGATCACCGGGCCCGGCGGGGCCTGGAGCATCATCGCGGCGCGGGTGGCCGCGATTCCCGATTACCGCGCGCGCTTCGACAGGGTGATCGGTGCGGACGCGCCGGTGAGGTTTACCGATATCGCCAATGCCATCGCCGCCTTTACCGCCTTCGAATGGCGTGCCGACGACAGCCCGTTCGACCGTTATTTGCGCGGCGAGGCCGATCTGCCGCCCGCCCAGATGCGCGGCCTGCGGCTGTTCTACGGCAAGGCCGGATGTGCCGCCTGCCATTCCGGCCAGTTCCAGACCGATGACGCCTTTCACGCCATCGCCATGCCGCAGATCGGCCCCGGCAAGGCCGCCACGTTCGAAAACCACCAGCGCGATGAGGGCCGAATGCGGGTAACCGGCCGGCCGGAAGATGCCTATCGCTTTCGCACGCCGTCGCTGCGCAATGTCACCGCCACCGCGCCTTATGGCCATGACGGAGCCTATGCAACGCTCGAGGCTGTGGTGCGCCACCACCTGGACCCGGTGGCTTCGCTGATGGCCTATGACATCGGCCAGGCGACCCTGCCCGATCTGCCGGGTGCGGTGGATGAGTGGGTGCTGGCCCGCCCGGACGAGATGCGCGCAATTTCCGAGGCCAACGAACTGGCGCCGGTGGCGCTGAGCGATGCCGAGCTTGCCGACCTTCTGGCCTTTCTCGGCGCCCTGACCGACGAGGCCGGCCTGGCCGGGCGGCTGGGCGTGCCGGACGCGGTGCCAAGCGGGTTGCCGGTGCCGCGATAGGGCCTTGCCATGGCGCGCGCGGGCCACAAGGATGCGTGCGACGACTGGGAGGAATGCGATGAACCTTTACCACCTGCTGCAACAGCGCGCCGATGCCGGAAAGCCGGTGCGCGCCGGGCTGATCGGGGCCGGCAAGTTCGGCACCATGTTTCTAGCGCAGGCGGCGGCCACGCCGGGGCTGGAGGTGCCGGTGATCTGCGACCTTTCCCCCGATGCGGCGCGCGCCGCCTGCAAGGCCGTGGGCTGGGACGATGCCCGCCTTGGTGCCACGCGCTTTACCGATGACGCCGCCAGCCTGATTGAAGACACCGCCGTCGAGGTGGTGATCGAGGCCACCGGCAACCCGGCCGCCGGCCTGCGCCACGCCCTTCTGGCGCTGGAAGCGGGCAAGCATGTGGTGATGGTGAACGTCGAGGCCGACGTGCTGGCCGGCCCGCTTCTGGCCGAGCGTTTTCGCGCCGCCGGGCTGGTCTGGTCGATGGCCTATGGCGACCAGCCGGCGCTGGTGGCCGAGATGGTGGACTGGGCGCGGGCGGCGGGCTTTTCGGTGGTCGCGGCCGGCAAGGGCACCAAATACCTGCCCGAATATCACCATGTGACGCCCGACGGGGTGTGGGAGCACTACGGGCTGAGCGCCGATGAGGCGGCACAGGCCGGGATGAACAGCCAGATGTTCAACTCCTTCCTCGACGGCACCAAGTCGGCGATCGAGATGGCGGCGATCGCCAATGCCTGCGGGCTTGAGGCCCCTTCGGGCGGGCTCGCCTTTCCGCCCTGTTCGCGCGACGATCTGCAGAACCTGCTGATCCCGCGCGCAGCGGGCGGGGTGCTGGAGCGCGCGGGCCAGGTCGAGGTGGTCTCTTCCCTGCACCGCGATGGGCGCGAAGTGGCGGGCGATCTGCGCTGGGGCGTCTATGTGGTGATCGAGGCGCCGAACGCCTATTCCGCCGCCTGTTTCGCGCAATACGGCCTGCCGACCGATGCCTCGGGGCGCTATTCGGCGATGTTCAAGCCCTACCACCTGATCGGCATGGAACTGGGCATCTCGGTGCTGAGCGCTGCCCTGCGCGGCGAGCCGACGGGCCAGGCACGCGGCTTTGCCGCCGATGCGGTGGCCCGCGCCAAGCGCGACCTGCGCCCGGGCGAGATGCTGGATGGCGAGGGCGGTTACACCGTCTGGGGGCGGCTGATGCCGGCGGCCGACAGCCTGGCGCTGGGGGCGTTGCCGATCGGGCTGGCCGGCGGCGTGCGGCTGAAGCGCGCGGTGGCCTGTGACCAGGTGCTGAGCTGGGACGATGTCGAGGTCGACGAAACCGACGCCACGGTGCGCCTGCGCCGCGAGATGGAGGCGCGTTTCGCCCCGTCAGGGTGAGCCGGGCCGCAGGCCCCTGCCCGCGCGCGCCAGCTTCAGGATCCGGTTGGCGCCGACCGCCAGCCAGTCGCTTGCCGTGCCGTCGGGCCAGATCACGCGCAACTCGGCTTTTTCCGCCGGCCCAAGCCCGAAATGCTGGAAGGTGGCGCTGCCGCTGGCATGCCCGCCGCCGACGGTGATCTCGCGCACCTGTGTGCGCGAAGCCGTGCGCAGTTCGATCCAGGCGCCGACCGCGCGCTGGTTCGGTGCCGGCTGTTCCAGGTCGATCAGCAGCCAGTTGCCGGTATCACGCGTCGCGTTCTGCCAGATGCGCAGCGGTGCGGCGCGGTTGACCACCACGATATCGGGCCGACCGTCAAGGTTCAGGTCGTCAAAGGCGGCGCCGCGCCCGCGCTCCATGTCGGCGAGCCCCGCGACCTCGCCCATTTCCACGAACCGCCCGTCGGGCTGCTGCACCAGCAGGTTGTTCGGATCGCGCATCGCCAGGCCCGGCATCTGCTGCACGTTGCCCTTGGCGATGAACACGTCGTCCAGCCCGTCGTTCTGCACGTCGCCAAAGGCGATCTGCCAGCCGGTCGAGGGCCGCCCGTCATCGCCCGTATAGGGCCGCTGCGCCGTGGTGCCGCGCCCGTAGGTGGCATCCCTGAAGCTGGGCCCGCCGGCGTCCGGATCGAACAGTTGCAGCTTCTGGTCGCCCATCGAGGACAGGAACACATCCGCATAGCCGTCGCCGGTGATGTCACGGCTGGCGATGCCCATGCCCCACAGGGTGTAGGTTTTCCAGCCGTCGGCCTCGGTATAGAGGCGCGGCGTCGATTCCATCGCCCAGAGCTGTTCGCTGCCGCCATCCACGTAATAGTGGCGGTCGTTGCTCAGCCGCAGATCGGCGCGCCCGTGGCGGCCCCAGTCGGAAAACAGCGCCGAAAGCGCGCAGTATCCGGGCGTGAGCGGCAGCGGGTCGGTGTAGCGCTCACCTTCGGGGCGGTAGAGCATGTTCGCATCGCAAGCGCGGAACGGCCCCTTGGGGTCGCTGCGGTCAACGTAGTTGCCAAAGGCCAGCGTCGGCAGGGCCTGCCCGGCTTCCCATGTGGCGGAAAAGGCGGTTGTCCAGCGGTCGTCGCTGACAAAGCCGAGCGATGCGTCAAACGGGGCAAAGCGGCAGTCGGGCTTGCCCCGCAGCAGCAGGTTTTCGCCCAACCGCAGGATGGCAAGGTCCATTCGCCCGTCGCTGTCGATGTCCAGCGGGTAGGCGCCGATGACCCCGGGCAGGGCCAGTTCGGTCGGCGTGGCCTCGGAAAAGGCAAGGGGCGCGCCGGGGGTTGGGGTATCGTTGCGCATCAGCCGCGCCGGGCTGGCACCACCGGCGGCGTATATTTCGGGCAGCAGATCACCGTTGCAGTCGAACACCGCCACCCCGCCGCCGACGAAAAATTCCCAGCCACCGGCATAGACGTGCTCGGGCACAGCGACCGGGTCGAAGGCCGGCACCGGCTGGGCCAGCGCCGGCGCAACTGCCGCAAGGGCGCCCAGGACCATGGCGGCCAACGCCGGGATAACCCGGTCAGGCAACATTGCCCGCCAGCCTTTCCACGGCGATTTCGCTGATGCCTTCCATGGCATAGGCGGCAGCCCCCTTGGCCCACATCAGATCGCCCCATTTGTGGATGCGCACCTCGGGCAGGGCCGCATCCACCTGCACCACCGAGTCGCGGATCGCCTCGAGCACCTCGTCGGCATAAAGGAAGTCGAACTGCATCCGCTCGCCCGACAGGATGATCAGCGCCGGGTCGAAGATGTTCACCAGGTTGGCCAGCCCCATGGCGAACATCCGTCCGGCGCGCCGGAAGATGGTCAGCGCGGTCTCATCGCCGGCCTTGGCCGCCCGGAACAGCGCGTCAAGCCCAGCCGCGGGGTCATCGACGCCGGTGGTGTGCATGTTCACCCCGGCTTCGCGCAGCAGGGCGTAATCGGCCACGTAGGCTTCCAGGCAGCCGCGCTGGCCGCAGCGGCACAGGGCACCGTCGAGCTGCACCTTGGTATGGCCGAACTCGGCGCCGCAGCCCCTTGTGCCGCGGTAGATGCGGTTGTCGATGACGATGCCCATGCCGACGCCGTGTTCGATGGTGACCACGAGGAAATCGCTGACCCCCCGGCCCTCGCCGAACAGCTGTTCCGCCTTGGCCACCAGGTTGGCGTCATTGTCGATGAAAACCGGCATGTTCAGCCGTTGGCGCAGCAGGGCGCGCAGGTCGACGTTGCGTCGGGACAGCGTGGGCGACCAGTGGACAAGGCCGCGTGGGGCATCGACGATGCCGGCAATGCCCAGGCCGAGCGCAGACAGGTCTTCGGCGCGCAGCCCGTTGGCGCGGCAGGCCTGTGCCAGGGTGGCGACCAGGTAGTCGCCCATCCGCTCGGGCGACAGGCGCGGGCCGGGCATCGGGGTTTCATGACTGCCAAGGGTGTTGCCCTCGAAATCCAGGATGCACACGGTCGTGGTGCGTTGCGAAACCTTGATCCCGGCGACCCGGTGTGCGGCCCCGCGGATCTTGAGCGCCACCCGCGGGCGGCCGCGGGCGCTGGCCTTGCCCTGAGAGGCGACCTCTTCGATCAGCCCGGCGGCGAGCAGTTCCGACGTGATCGCCGTGACCGTCGCCGGGCTGACGCCGGAGCGGTTGGCAATGTCGATCCTGGCAATGGCGCCGGCCTGGCGGATGGTGTCCAGGATGGCCTGGCGTCCTCCGCCGCGTGCCGGGGGGGCTGATCGGTTTCTGGCTGGCATGCTCGCGTTTCTCTCCTGATGTTCCCGCCCATGATAACGGCTTTTGGCAGGCTGGGGAATCGTATTTAATTAGACAGCCGAAATAATGTTTGTTACCCTGTCGGGCATCTGCTCTGATTCCATAAATCGTGTCATGTGCGGAACTTGTTCAAGGGAGAAAAAGATGAAGATCAAAACAGGATTTTTCGCGGTCGTTGCCGGTGTGGCCATGGCTGCTTCGGTCCAGGCGGCCGAATTGAAGGTTGGCGTGAGCTGGTCGAATTTTCAGGAGGAACGCTGGAAAACCGATGAGGCCGCGATCAAGTCGGCATTGGAGGCCGCCGGTGCGGAGTATGTTTCTGCAGATGCGCAGAGCTCGTCGGCCAAGCAATTGTCGGACGTTGAAAGCCTGATTGCCCAGGGCGTCGATGCGCTGATCATCCTGGCGCAGGATGCCTCGGCGATCGGACCTGCGGTTCAGGCCGCGGCGGACGAAGGCATTCCGGTGGTCGGATACGACCGGCTGATCGACGATCCGCGTGCCTTCTACCTGACTTTCGACAACGTGGAAGTCGGGCGGATGCAGGCGCGTGCGGTTCTGGCGGCACAACCGACCGGCAACTACGTGATGATCAAGGGCTCGCCCACCGACCCGAACGCGGATTTCCTGCGCGGTGGTCAGCAGGAGGTGCTGCAAGACGCCATCGACAAGGGTGACATCACCATCGTCGCCGAAGCCTATACCGACGGCTGGCTGCCGGCCAACGCCCAGCGCAACATGGAACAGATCCTGACCGCGCAGGACAACAAGGTCGATGCGGTGGTGGCCTCGAACGACGGCACCGCCGGCGGTGTGGTTGCGGCGCTCACGGCGCAGGGCATGGACGGCATTCCGGTTTCTGGCCAGGATGGCGACCATGCGGCGCTGAACCGGGTGGCAAAGGGCACGCAGACGGTTTCCGTCTGGAAAGACGCGCGTGAACTGGGCAAGGCGGCTGGCGAGATTGCCGTGGCACTGGCTGGCGGGACCGCGATGTCGGACATCCCCGGCGCGGTCCAGTGGACATCGCCCAGCGGCACCACCTTGTGGGCCAAGTTCCTGGCACCGGTTCCGATCACCAAGGATAACCTGGATGTGGTGGTCGATGCCGGCTGGATCAGCAAGGACGCCCTGTGCCAGGGCGTGACGGGCGGCCCGGCCCCCTGCAACTGATCCGACATTGACAAGACAGCGGCCGCCCCGGTTCAATCGGGGCGGCCGATTTTCCTGCGGGTGAAGTGGAAATACGGGAACGATGAGCATGAAAACCGAAGCCGCAGAGCCGGTGGACAAGAGCAGCGCGCAGCGGCCAAACATCCTGCGGACGCTGGAAATCGACACCCGCCTGCTGGGGATGATCGGTGCCTTCGTGATCCTGAGCCTTGCCTTCAACCTGATCACCGACGGCCGCTTCCTGACCCCGCGCAATGTTTTCAACCTGACGATCCAGACGGTGAGTGTGGCGATCATGGCCACCGGCATGGTCTTCGTGATCGTCACCCGCAATATCGACCTGAGCGTCGGCTCGCTGCTGGCCACCTGTTCGGCGGTCATGGCGATGACGCAGACGCAGATCCTGCCGGACATGCTTGGGCTGGGCCTTGACCATCCGGCAACGGCGCCCATCGCCATCGCCGTCGGCATTCTGGCCGGCACCCTGATCGGCGGTTTTCAGGGCTGGCTGATCGGCTATCTCACGATCCCGTCCTTCATTGTCACGCTTGGGGGGTTGCTGGTCTGGCGCAATGTCGCCTGGTACATGACCAAAGGGCAGACCATCGGCCCGCTTGACAGCAACTTCATGATCT
>JALSJL010000395.1 GCA_026989405.1 Marinosulfonomonas sp.
CCAGCAGCGCATGGACGGGATGTGGCCGGAAGTGCGCAATGTGCTGCGCGATCTGCGCGAGGAGGTGGGCACGGTGCGCCGTCAGCCGGCCGAGCCGGGCACGCTCAGGGTCAAGATATCCAAGCCCGAAGGGCTCGATCGCGCCATCCAGGCGATCCGGGCGCTGGCCCAGCCGGTGGTGACGCTGACCGGGGTCGGCTCGACCGATATCGTCGTGTCCGGTTCGGGCGACACTATCACCATCCAGCTGTCGGAGGCCGAAAAACTGGCCACCGATGACCGCACCATTCAGCAGAGCCTGGAGATCATTCGCCGCCGGGTCGATGAGGTGGGCACCCGCGAGCCGACCATCCAGCGCCAGGGCGAGCGGCGCATTCTGGTCGAGGTGCCGGGGCTGAAATCGGCCGACGAGCTGATCGAGCTGATCGGCACCACTGCCAAGCTGACCTTCAACCCGGTTGTGACGCGCACGACCGATCCGAACACGCGGCCCGGCCCGCGCGAGATGCTGCTGCCCAGCAAGAACGAGGAGGGGGTCTATTATGTGCTTGAGCAGACCCCGGTGGTCACCGGCGAGGAGCTGAAAAACGCCCAACCGAGCTTTGACCGCAACGGCTTGCCGGCGGTGAGCTTTCAGTTCGACCCGACCGGGGCGCGCAAATTCGGCGATTATACAGCCGCCAATGTCGGTGCGCCCTTTGCCATCGTGCTCGATGGCGAGGTGATCAGCGCGCCGCGCATCAACGAGCCGATACCGGGCGGCTCGGGCATCATTTCCGGCAATTTCACCATCGAGGAAAGCACCAATCTGGCGGTCTTGTTGCGCGCCGGCGCGCTTCCGGCAGATATGACTTTCCTGCAAAAACAAACGATTGGCCCGCAATTGGGGGCCGACAGTATCGAGGCGGGCAAGACCGCCTCGATCGTTGCCTTTGTTGGCGTGCTGGTGTTCATGGGGCTGAGCTACGGGCTGTTCGGCATGATTGCCAATGTCGCGCTGATCCTGAATGTGGGGCTGATTTTTGGCCTGCTGAGCATGATCGGCGCCACCCTGACCCTGCCGGGCATTGCCGGCATCGTGCTGACAATCGGCATGGCGGTCGATGCCAATGTGCTGGTGTTCGAGCGTATCCGCGAGGAGCTCAAGAGCGGAAAGGGGCCGGCGCGCGCCATCTCTCTGGGCTATGAAAAGGCGCTTAGCGCCATCATCGACGCCAATATTACCACCCTGATTACCGCCGCGATCCTGTTTGTCATGGGCGCGGGGCCGGTGCGTGGTTTTGCGGTGACGCTGGGGCTGGGCATCATCACCTCGGTATTCACGGCAATCTTCGTCACCCGCCTGATGGTGGTGATGTGGTTTGAGCGCAAACGCCC
The DNA here is from genome assembly GCA_026989405.1 of Marinosulfonomonas sp. Classification (GTDB taxonomy): domain Bacteria; phylum Pseudomonadota; class Alphaproteobacteria; order Rhodobacterales; family Rhodobacteraceae; genus JAJRUE01. Next base: position 1,378 of record JALSJL010000395.1, read on the forward strand.
GCGCAAGCTTGAAATCAAGGGCTTTCGCATGGTGCGAAAGGGCACGACCTGGGACTTTTTCCGCCGTACCGCCCTGACCCTGGGCGCGTCGCTCAGCGCCATCATTGCCGCGATCCTGGTCTTCCTCGTGATCGGGCTCAATTTCGGCATCGACTTCAAGGGCGGCACTTCGATTCGCACCGAGAGCGTGCATGCGATAGATGTGGGCCAATATCGCGCCGCGCTCGAGCCGCTGGGGCTGGGCGATGTCACCATCACCGAGGTGATCGACCCAACTTTCGGACCCGACAAGAATGTGGCCCAGATCCGCATCGAGGC
>JALSJL010000396.1 GCA_026989405.1 Marinosulfonomonas sp.
CTTCCAGCATCTCGTTGCGGATGCGGATGTTGGCGAAAGTGCCGCGCATCATCACCTCGTGGTTGCCGCGCCGCGAGCCGTAGCTGTTGAACTGGTGCGGCGGCACCTGGCGTTCGATCAGGTAGCGGCCGGCCGGGCTGTCCTTGGGGATGGCGCCGGCGGGGCTGATGTGGTCGGTCGTCACCATGTCGCCGAGCAGCGCGAGGATGCGCGCGCCTTCGACATTGGTGATCCTGCCCGGTTCCGGCGACATGCCCTGGAAATAGGGCGGGTTCTGGATATAGGTGCTGGTGGGCGGCCAGTCATAGACCTCGCTGTCGGTGGTTTCCACCGCCTGCCAGCGGTCGTCGCCCTTGAACACGTCGGCATATTTGCTCTGAAAGGCCTCGCGCGTCACCGTGCGGTCCACCAGTTCGGCGATTTCCTGCGTGCTCGGCCAGATGTCCTTCAGATAGACCTTGTTGCCGTCCTTGTCGGTGCCCAGAGGATCGCGCGTCAGGTCGATGTTCATGTCGCCGGCCAGCGCATAGGCCACAACCAGCGGCGGGCTGGCAAGATAGTTGGCGCGCACGTCGGGGCTGATGCGCCCCTCGAAGTTGCGGTTGCCCGACAGAACCGAGGTGGCGACCAGATCGGCCTTGTGGATCGCTTCGGAGATTTCCTTTTGCAAAGGCCCCGAGTTGCCGATGCAGGTGGTGCAGCCGTAGCCCACCAGGTTGAAGCCGATGGCATCCAGGTGGTCTTGCAGGCCGGCGGCCTCAAGGTATTCGCTGACGACCTGCGAGCCCGGCGCGAGCGAGGTTTTCACCCAGGGTTTCGGCCTGAGGCCAAGCTCATGGGCCTTTTTCGCAACCAGTCCGGCGCCGATCATCACATAGGGGTTCGAGGTGTTGGTGCAGGACGTGATCGAGGCGATGACCACCGCGCCGTCGCGGATTTCATAGTCTTCGCCCTCGACTTTCACGCTGCGGCGCGGGTCGATCAGCGGGTCGGCGGCGGGGCCTTCGGCCAGCATCTCTTCCGATTCGAGGCTGCCGTTTTCGCCGCGGTATTCCGAGACCACCTCGAAGAAACTGTCGGCGGCCTTGTCGAGCGCCACGAAGTCCTGCGGGCGCTTGGGCCCGGAGATGGCCGGCACCACCGTGCCCATGTCCAGCTCCAGCGTATCGGTATAGACCGGCGCGTAGTCGTCGCCGCGCCACAACCCGTTTTCCTTTGCGTAAGCCTCGACCAGAGCGATGCGGTCCTCGTCGCGGCCCGACACCCGCAGATAGCGCAGGGTTTCGCCGTCGATGGGGAAAAAGCCGCAGGTGGCGCCGTATTCCGGGGCCATGTTGGCGATGGTGGCGCGGTCGGCCAGCGGCAGCCGGTCCAGCCCGTCGCCGTAAAATTCGACGAACTTGCCGACAACGCCGTGGGCGCGCAGCATCTGCACCACCCGCAGCACCAGGTCGGTGGCGGTGGTGCCCTCGACCATCTCGCCGGTGAGCCTGAAGCCGACCACCTCGGGGATCAGCATGGAAATCGGCTGGCCGAGCATCGCGGCTTCGGCCTCGATCCCGCCGACGCCCCAGCCCAGCACGCCCAGCCCGTTGATCATGGTGGTGTGGCTGTCGGTGCCCACCAGCGTGTCGGGGTAGGCGACGGTTTCGCCGTTCTGGTCGGTGTCGGTCCAGACGGTCTGCGCCAGGTATTCCAGGTTCACCTGGTGGCAGATGCCGGTGCCCGGCGGCACCACGCGGAAGTTGTCAAAGGCGTTCTGGCCCCATTTGAGAAAGGTGTAGCGCTCGATGTTGCGTTCGTATTCGCGTTCGACGTTCATCTTGAAGGCGCGCGGGTTGCCGAATTCGTCGATCATCACCGAGTGGTCGATCACCAGATCGACCGGGTTCAGCGGGTTGATCTGCTGCGCGTCGCCCCCCAGGCCGATGATGCCGTCGCGCATCGCCGCCAGGTCGACGACCGCCGGCACCCCGGTGAAATCCTGCATCAGCACGCGGGCCGGGCGATAGGCGATCTCGCGCGGGTTGCGCCCGCCGTCGGCGGCCCATTGGGAAAACGCCTTGATGTCGTCGGTGGTGACCGTCTTGCCATCTTCGAAACGCAGCATGTTTTCGAGCACGACACGAAGCGCGGCCGGCAGGCGGGAAAAGTCGCCCAGACCGGCAGCCTCGGCGGCCGTGATCGAGTAATAGGCGAGCGTCTGGTCGCCGGCCTTCAGCGTCTTGCGTGTCCTGGCGGTGTCATTTCCAACGGTGATCGGCATCGTGGCATCCTTTCGGGGTCACTGAAAATCGGGTGTCGCCCTGCTATTGCCGCATCGCGCGGCGTGGTTCAAGTGTTCGCGGGCAAATTCGGTATACCATTGTGCACAATAAAAGCCAAGACCCGTTTCCTGCGGCTCTCGATTGCTTGATTGGCAGTTGAACGCGGCTTCTCTTATATACCATTCCAACGCGAAATTCTTTTGGATCGGATGACCAGATGCGAACTTTGATTGCGAGTGTTCTCGCCTTGCTGTGGGTGGTGTCTGCACCGCTGCAGGCGCAAAACGCGCCGGTGGTGGTCGAGCTGTATACGTCACAGGGCTGTTCGTCCTGCCCGCCGGCGGATGCGCTGCTGGCGAAACTGGCCAGGCGCGAGGGGGTGATCGCGCTTGCGCTGCATGTCGACTATTGGGACTATATCGGCTGGAAAGACAAGTTTGCCGATCCGAAATACACGGCGCGGCAAAAGGCCTATGCCCGCAACGAAGGACGGCGGATGATCTACACACCGCAGATGATCGTCGGCGGCAAGGGCCATGTTGTCGGCCACAAGCCGATGGAGGTCATCGACCAGATCGAAGCGGCGCGGGCGCAAAGCTCGGGCGTCGAGCTTTCGGTGGCGCGGTCCGGTGCAAAACTGCGGATCTCGGCGCGCGGTTCGGGACAGAAGGCACGCGACCTTTCGGTGCAGCTGGTGCGCTACGTGCCTGAGCAAACCGTCAAGATCACCCGGGGCGAAAACGCCGGTCGGACCATCGACTATTTCAATATCGTGACCGATCTGCGCGAACTGACAACCTGGGACGGCAAGGGCACGCTCGAGTTGAGCGCCAATGCGCCGGGAAATGACCCGCTGGTGGTGATCGTCCAGGAAAAGGGGCCGGGGCGCATTCTGGCGGCGCAGGAGCTGCGCTGACCGGGCTGCTCAGCCGCGCCCGATTTTCCACCGGCGGTGGCTCCACATCCACTGGCCCATATGGGCGCGCACCTGGGCCTCCAGGCTGTCATTCATTTTCTGCGACATTTCTACGGCGGTGCCGTGCGGGATCGGCTCTTCGATCCGCAGTTCAAAGTCGATCCCGTTGGGTTGGCGAATGCCATAGAACGGCACCAGCAGCGCGTCATGCCTGAGCGCCATTTTTGCCGCCGAAAGCGCTGTGGCGGCGGGTTTGCCGAAGAATGTCAGCGGCGCGCCGTGGGCCATGTGCTGGTCTGTCAGCAGCCCGACCATCCCGCCCGAGCGCAGAAACCTCAGCATTTCGGTTTCGCCCCGCCGGCCTCGGGGGAAAATCGGCGTGCCGATCTTCTCAAGCGTCTCGCGGTAGTGCCGGTCAAAACGCGCGTTGTTGAACGGGCGATACAGCGCCCCGAACCGGAAGCCTTCGCGGATCATCGCGGCGCGCACCGCGTCGTAGTTGCCGAAATGCCCGGACACCAGAACGACCGGGCGGCCCTGGTCGCGCGCCTGGCACAGCGCCGCATGGCCGGGGCCGCCAAGCCCGGTTGCGGCAACGCGGTCGATGAATTGCTGGCCCGAGTATTCCTCGATCAGGGTGCGGCCGAAGTTGTCGGGCACCTCACGCAGCAGCTTGCGGATGTCCTGCTCGTCCAGATGCGGGCAGACATAGGCCAGATTCTCGCGGATGCGTGCACGGTGGCCGGCCAGCGGGGCAACCACGCGGGCCATGATCCAGCCCGAAAGAGCCAGCCGACTGCGGTAGGGCAGCATGAGCATGGCACGGATCATGCCGCGCAGAACAAGATCCGTCAGGAATGAAGTGAAACGCGCGCGGGCCGAATTGTCTCTTGAACTCACCTGGCTGCAACCAATTGCGGAAACTTCATCAGACATAGTTAAAGCTGTCGCCGGCCACAAGCCTGCACGGTTTTACCCGTCGGCACGCGATGATTGCGAAACCGGCGCGGTCGCTCAACGGATGCCGGGAAATGCCCGTTGTGACGGTGGTGACGGTGACGGCGCGTGGTGATCCGACCTTGTCGCCGGTGTCCTGACGGTCGAATTCGGGCTGGCCGCATCGGGGCAGCCCCTTGCCGGCCGCCTCGCGGGGGGCATCAGCCTTTCGGGGGGGCTGATCCCGGCGCGCGGCCCTGACATCGGGAAGGGCAACTCAGTCGTCTTCTTCCTCTTCCGCGATCAGAAATATTTCCCCGTCGTCGGCAAGCTGGCGAATGGTGATCACGACAGCCGTCATGGCAGACTCGGCATCCTTCGGCTTGATCTCTCCGGCATCCTTGATTTCCTCGCGCAGCGATTCGGCCATGCGTTTTGACATGTTCGACAGCACGAAATCGACGACCTTTTCGTCCTCGCCCTGGGCGCCGGCCAGCGCCTTTACCAGGGTTTCCTGGTCGACTTCACGGGTGATCTTGGAAATGTCGCGCGGGTCTATGCGTTCGGGGATATTGGCCCAGGTGAAGATGGCCTTGCGCACCTGCATTGCAAAATCGGCATCGGCCTGTTCGAGGCTTTCAAGAACCTCCTCGCGCGTTGCGGCCGGCGAAAAGTTCAGGATCGCGCCGACACGTTCCACCGGGCCGGTGTCGAATTCGCGGTCGGGCTGGGTGTCGAGCTGCTCGGCCAGCGACTGGCCGATTCTGGCCACCACCCTCGGCGCGATATCGGAGGTCAGAGAAACCGCAAAAGTGATCCGGCGCGCCCGTTCGCCAGGCAGCCGGCCCAGCAGTTCCGCAGCTTTCGATACCTTGAGCTTGGACAGAACCACCGCGCCGACTTCGATGCTTTCGTTTTCGACAAGCTCAAGCAGGACATCAACGTCCAGACCGCTGATGCGTGCCCAGGGGTCGGCATATCCGCTGAGCCCGGCCTGCTTTCGGATGCGGGCGCAAGCCTCTGGGCTGATGTGCTTTTCCATCAGTTGCAGGGTTTCTTCCAGCGCGCCCGGAAAGCTGAGCCCGTTGGAGTCAAAAGCTGCCAGAAACTCTTCCACAACCGCGCTGAGCGTTGAATTGTCGATGTGGCGCAGGCGGGTCATCTGGTGGACCAGTTCGGCCTGCTGCGGGCCAGGCAGGCTGGACAGCGAAATGTCGGCCCCTTCGGCCAGCAACAGACGCACGATGACCGCAGCCTTCTGGCGCCGGGTCAGCCGCATCGGTTGAGGGGGCGAGCCCGCGGCCATCGCGCTGGTTTGCGGGTTGGCCGGTTGCGTGCCGGGCGATTGTGCATCGGGCATGGTCAGGGCGGTTGACACGCAGTCCTCCTGGCGTGGTGTTGTCACGCCGCAAGGTCGCACCAATGTGTTAACGCTGGCCTACTATCGCAGGACTATTCGCCAAAAACCCGCGCGAAAATCGTGTCGACATGCCTGGTGTGGTAGGCAAGGTCGAACTTGTCCTCGATCTCGGCCGGCGACAGCGCCGCCGTCACCTCGGGGTCGGCCAGCAATTCTTCTTTGAAATCCTTGCCTTGCTCCCAGACCTTCATGGCGTTTCGCTGCACCATCTTGTAAGCATCCTCGCGGCTGACGCCCGCCTGGGTCAGCGCCAGAAGCACGCGTTGAGAATGGATCAGTCCGCGGAACCTGTTCATGTTGGCAAGCATGTTGTCGGGGTAGATCACCAGCTTGTCCACGAGCCCGGTCAGGCGGGCGAGCGCGAAATCCAGCGTGATGGTGGTGTCGGGGCCGATCATGCGTTCCACCGAGCTGTGCGAGATGTCGCGTTCGTGCCAGAGCGCCACGTTTTCCAGCGCCGGGACCACGGACATGCGCACGATGCGGGCGAGACCGGTCAGGTTCTCGCTGAGCACCGGGTTGCGCTTGTGCGGCATGGCGGATGAGCCCTTCTGGCCCTTGGAAAAGAATTCCTCGGCTTCCAGCACCTCGGTGCGCTGCATGTGGCGGATCTCGATGGCGATGTTTTCAATGGAAGAGGCGACGACGCCAAGCGCTGCGAAAAACGCCGCGTGGCGGTCGCGCGGGATGACCTGGGTGGAGATCGGCTCGGGTGTGAGGCCCAGTTGCTTGCAGACGTGTTCCTCGACCGCCGGGTCGATGTTCGCAAACGTGCCCACGGCGCCGGAAATTGCCCCGGTTGCAATCTCTTGCTGGGCGTTCTTCAAGCGCGTCAGGTTGCGGTCCATCTCGGCATAAAAACGCGCGAAGGTGAGGCCCATGGTGGTGGGTTCGGCGTGGATGCCGTGCGAGCGGCCGATGCGCACCGTGTCCTTGTGCTCGTAGGCGCGCCGTTTCAATGCTTCAAGAAGCGCCTCCATGTCCTTGACAAGTATATCTGAAGCGCGCACGAGCTGCACGTTGAAACAGGTGTCCAGCACGTCCGAGCTGGTCATCCCCTGGTGGACGAAGCGGGCCTGATCGTTGCCAATGATCTCGGCCAGATGGGTGAGGAAGGCGATCACGTCATGCCTGGTGACGGCCTCGATCTCGTCGATGCGGGCGACGTCGAAAGTGGCGTCCCTGGCCTTCCACACGGCGGCGGCGTTTTCCCGGGGGATCACCCCCAGCTCGGCCTGCGCGTCGCAGGCATGCGCCTCGATCTCATACCAGATGCGGAACTTGGTTTCGGGTGACCAGATGGCAACCATCTCGGGACGGGAATAGCGGGGGATCATCGGCAGACCTTGGGTTGGAGTGCGGTTTGCGCCGGTCATAGACCGCGGGCGGCTGGTCGGCAAGCCAAGGGTGGCGTCTTGCATCTTGAATCGGCCCCGGCATGAGCAACCGGGGCCCGGAGCGATTGTTGAGCACGGTTCCTGGCCGGTCCGCGCACCGATCCTGGCCATCACGCTATCCGGGATGGGCTTGAGCGGCGAACCGTTTCTTGTCGTGCCAAATGTCGTTTCGATCAGTGGCTCCAGGCTGGACGGCGCGCCGGAAACCAGCGTGCTGAAACCGGTCCTGGTCGTGTCGGGCAGCAGCCCGGCCATGTCAGTGATCGCGCCAGGCGATGTCGTCACATGGCGTGGAAGTGAATTGCTGCCGGGGCCCCGGGGGAATAGGGTTTCGGTGAAACGGGCAAACACCTCGGGAGGCCGCAGATGCGCAGGATCATGGTTGTTCTATTGTTACTGGCCGGGCCCGCCCATGGGCAGGACTGGGCGCCGCTGACGGGCCCCGAGATCGAAGCATTGCTTACTGACGCGACGGTCAGCTATGGAACGGCCCGCCAGCGGTTCTTTCCATCCGGTCGCACGCTTTACAATGCCGGGCGCGACAGCTGGGGCTATTGGAGCGTTCGGGGCGACCAATATTGCTCGAACTGGCCTCCGGCGGACCGCTGGGATTGTTATGACATGACCGCGTCTGGCGAGGCCGTGCGTTTCATTGATGCCAATGGCGGCATCACCGAAGGAACGCGCAGCCGGTAGGCATCCGTTCAACCACGCTTGTTGCGCATGGCTTTCAGCTTCCTGGTGGGATTGTCGTTTGCCAGGGCCGAATACGCCGAGCTTTCCATCGGGAAGATGGCGATCTTTCCTTGCGTGTCATAATGCGCGCCCCAGCCGTATCGCCTGGTCAGCGACGACGCACGCAGGCAGGGGTGCCCCTTGGCAAGGAACTTGTCGCGCGCAAGTGGCGCATCGCCGACGGCGGCACGTTGCCGGCAATGGATCTCATGGTTCAACGCGTCATGGTCGAGGCTGCAGGGTGCGCCTTGCAACAGCTCGAATTCCAGCAGCGCGCGCGATGGCACCGCGCGCCCGGCAGGCGGGGGCAGGGCAGTGGTGGCGGGGCAGTCGTCGGCCACCGGAATGAACGTATCGGCATGGCTCATGGCGCCAGAACAGCATCTGCCGGGCCAGGCTGGTGCGCGCGCCCATCCGACAGGGGTTGTCAGGAAGCTTCAACCAGCCGCGTGGTGACCACCGAGGCATGGGTCAGCGTCTTGTGCACGGGGCACTTGTCGGCAATCTCCAGCAGGCGTTGGCGTTGCTCGGCGTCGAGACCGCCCACCAGCCGGATTTCGCGGACAAATTCGTCGACCTTGGAATTGGCGCCGTTGGCGGCATCCTGGGCATGCACCTTCGAATGGCTGACATCGACGCTGACGCTTGCCAGCGGCCATTTCTTGCGCCGGGCATACATGCGGATGGTCATCGAGGTGCAGGCCCCGAGCCCGGCGGCCACAAACCCATAGGGCGACATGCCGCGATTGGTGCCGCCGTAGGCTTCCGGCTCGTCCGCCAGCGCATGATGCAGCGGGCCCGACTGGATGTCCTGCAAAAAGCCGGCCGGATCGGCTTCGGTGACGCGCACGATGCCTTCGGGCACACCGACCGGCGGGGCGGGCGGCGACATGTCGAGATAGCGCGTCGCCCAGGCCGCGATCACCCCGGCGGCATATTCCGCGTCTTGCGGGCGCGTGATCAGGTGGTCGGCCTTGTCGAGCGTCACGAAACTTTTCGGATGCCGGGCGGCCAGGAATATCTGCGTGGCATTCTCGATCCCGACAATGTCGTCAATCGGCGAGTGCATCACCAGCAGCGCGCGTCTGAGCTTGTTGATCGCCGGGGCAAGGTTCTCGGCCGATACGTCATCGACAAAATCCTGCCCGATCATGATCGGCCGGCCACCGAGGTTGACCTCGGCCATGCCTTTCTCCTCGATGCAGGCCAGCGCGTCACCGAAGTTATGGGTCACATGTTCCGGGTCGAACGGCGCGCCGATCGTGACCACGGCCTTGACCGATGCAATATCGCCGGCCGCGCGCAGAACGGCAGCGCCGCCGAGCGAATGGCCGATCAGCAGGCCCGGCGCCATGCCGCGGCTGTCGAGATAGGCAGCCGCGGCGCGCAGATCGCCGACGTTCGAGGTGAAGGTGGTGTTGCCAAACTCACCCTGGCTGTGCCCCAGACCGGTGAAATCGAACCGCAGCACCGCGATCCCCATCGCCGCAAGCCGCCCGGCAATGCGCCGCGCCGCCGGTATGTCCTTGGAGCAGGTGAAACAATGGGCAAACAGCGCCGTTGCCAGATGCGGCCCCTCGGGCAGATCAAGCCGCGCAGCCAGTTCGTCGCCGCCCTGGCCGGTGAAAGTGATGCGTTCTGTCGGCATGCCGTTTTCCCTTCTGGTGTCCGGCAAGATTGGCGGTGGACCGGCGCGGATTCAACCCGTTGTTTGCCGCAGTCACGCCAAGGTGACACCGGGGTGATGCGCAAGCCCCGATCTTCGGCGCCGGTGGCTTCATCTTGCTCCAAATACTCCCGCCGGAGGCCGCGCGGGCCCGAAGGGCACGCAAACAGGAAAATGCAGCCGCAGGCTGCGCCGCCTGGCAGCGGGATGCGATCAGGCTGTTCCCATCAGGGCCGGATAAAACGGATAGCTCGTCAGGTTCTCATGCCCGTCCTCGGTGATCAGAACCTGGTCTTCCAGCTTGATCGAGAAAGCGCCGCCAACCTCGCCCACCAGTGCCTCGACACAGAGCACCATGCCCGGCTCCAGCACATGATCGAACGCGCCTTCCTGCCAGCGGTCGGGGTAGGCGATTGCCGGCCATTCGTCGCACAGCCCGACACCGTGCATGCGGCAGCCGTATTTCAGGGCGTCGAATTTTTCGTCGAGCTGGTGACCGCCGAAGGTGAGTTCCCTGAAGGATACCCCCGGCGCCAGCAGCTCGATGTTTCTCATGATGTGTTCATGGGCGTGGCGCATGGCGTAGATCATCGAATTGCCGGGCTTTTCATCACCGATCCACCATGTGCGCGAGATGTCGACACAGATGCCGTAGGCGCCGATCAGGTCGGTGTCAAACGCCACGATTTCGTTGTTCTGCACGATGCGCGGCCCGCATTCCTGGAACCACGGGTTGGTGCGCGGCCCCGAGGCAAGCAGCCGGGTTTCGATCCACTCGCCGCCGCGGCGGATGTTTTCGGCGTGCAGCACCGCCCAGATGTCGTCTTCGCTCATCTGGCCGCGCGGCACGCCCTCGCGCGCGGCGCGCTCCATGGCGGCGACCGAGGTTTCGCCCGCGTGCATGGCGCAGCGCATGGCGCGGATTTCGTCGGGGTTTTTCACCGAGCGCGCCTTTTCGGTGAGCTCCTCGCCCTCCATGACCTCGAAACCGGCCGCTTCCAGCGCCCGCAGCCCGGCGACCATGATCTTGTCCACCGCCAGGCGCTTGTTGCTGCCCGCATGTGCCGCCATCAGTTCGGCCACCTGGGCCACGAAGCTGTCGGCCGCCTCGGCCCCCTTGTCGCCGGTGGAAAAGTAGAACATCGAAGCGCCCGAGCGGCTTTCGCGCACAAGCGGGTTGTAGTCGGCCATGAAGGGGGAGTTCTTGTAGTCCCAGATCACCATGTAGCCATCGGCGCACAACAGCACGGCGCGAAACGGGTTGTGGGTGTTCCAGAGCTGCATGTTGGTGGTGTCGGTGGCGTAGCGGATGTTCAGCGGATCAAACAGCAGCAACCCGCCATAGTCGCGCGCGACGATATGTCGGGTCAGGCGTTTCCAGCGGGTTTCGCGCATGCGCGCAAGGTCGGGCAGCGTCAGCCCGGCGGCGTCCCATTCGGCAAAGGCCAGTTGGGTGGGGCCGATCTCGAGCCGGTCGGCATCGTTGGGGGTGCCGTCGCCCAGGGTCGCGCCCCGGGTCGGGTCGATCTTGCGAGTGTCGCGGTAGTGCTTGTCCATGGCCGCCTCCAGGTCGGAGTTTGCCAAAGCGGTCCCCGGGCTGTCCGGCCCGAAACCGACCTGGTGCGATGTCGTTTTTCGGATGAAACCCCGGCCCGGCTGTGATTACCTGAGAGACATGGCCGCCATACTCCAACGACAGCTTCCCCATGCCCCGCCGACCGGGCGGTTGCCCGGCATTGCCCCACTCAGGCCCGAGGACTGGTTGCAGTGGGATGACGCCTTTGGCGGGCAGATGCAGCTACGCGATACACTCCTGTCATCCCGGCGCGCTGACGTCCTGCGCCTGGACGAAGCGGCCCGCCCGGCGGCCGAAGAATTGCTTGAAACCGTTTTGAACGTCGTTTCAGGCCGTGCCGATTATCGCCTTGCCGGGCAGGACGTGGTGCGCCCCGACGGGGTGGCGGTGCGGATCAGACCAGAAGATCCGCTGGCGACTCTGGGCCGACTTGTGCAGGAAGATTTCTGCATCCTGCAAAAGCCTGAAAACGCCACCGAGCATGTGTTGACCGGCGCCGTGCTGTGCTTTCCGGCCGGCTGGACCCTGTCCGAGAAATTCATGCGCCCGTTGGCGGCCATCCATGGCCCGGTCGCCGAGTATGACGAAAATCTTGCCCCACGGGTCCAGCGACTGTTTGATGCCATCCGTCCCCAACAGCCGCTGTGGCGCACGAACTGGCTGATCTATGAAAACCCCGACCTGTTTGCCCCGCGTCTCGAGAATGACCCGAGGCCGGCAACCAGCGGCCGTGGTGGCTACATCCGGTCGGAACGTCAATGCCTGGTGCGCTTGCCCGGAACCGGTGCGGTGGTTTTTTCGATCCACACCTTCATGGTGCGTCGGTCAGTCGGCAATGATGGTTGACCGGACGACCTCCGGGTGCTCAAGAACGGCAGCCGTTTCGTCGGCGGTATTCAGGAAAGTGTAGGCCCCCA
>JALSJL010000397.1 GCA_026989405.1 Marinosulfonomonas sp.
CCGTTTGGACACAGCCCGCGTGGTGCCATCGTCACGGCATGCCGGTATCCATCTCACGCTGCATCCTCCCGCCCAATTGCCGGCGGATGGTCGGCCATCCACTGCCGCAGCCGGTCGGCAACACGCATGGTCGGGCTGGATCTGCCGGCCTTCCAGCTTTTCCACTGCTTCCAGTTCGCGCCGATAGCGGCGCGCAGCACCTTCTGCGGCGAAGTGCCAGCAGCTGCGCAGTAGGCTTCGACTTCCGCGATCAGTTGTTCCATGGGGGTGTTGTGGGGGTTATTTCCCCCGTTCGTCAAGGGGAAATTTCCGTGATGACCGTGGATCTAACGGGGGGTAAAATTCCCCGATGACATTAACGTTTCGCCAAGCCCTTGAGCTCGCATTAGAATACTCAGGCCGGTCGCTGCGAGAGGTCGCCGCCGCCGCCGGTGTTTCATATGAGCAGCTCAAGAGCCTGCGACAAGGCAAGAGTCGGTCAACAAATGTCGACGACGCAGTAAAAGTGGCCGAAACGTTTGGGTGCTCGTTGGAGCAGTTCCTAGCCGGAAACTTTGACAGCGAGCATCGTTCAGTTCCCATTGTCGGCAAGGTGGGCGCGGGGGCGCGCGTACCGGTCTTCGAGGCATACGAGCCGGGTTCCGGTCCGCAGGTCGTCTGCCCGCCGGGGCTGGACCCGCGCAGCGTGGTCGCCGTCGAAATCGAAGGCGACAGTATGGAGCCCGTCTATTCCGCCGGGGATCTGCTGTTCTACACCCGGGCCACCCATGACGGTGTGCCCAGCGAGGCGATCGGTCGCCGCTGCGTCTGCGAATGCGAGGATGGCTTGGGCTGGGTCAAGCAGGTGAAGCTCGGGTCGGCACCGGGCCTGTTCAACCTCATCTCCATCAACCCGCAGGCCGACAACCAGCACGACGTGCGCCTGAAATGGGCCGCCCCCGTCCTGCTGCACTGGCCGAAGGAACTGGCGAGGAAGGTAGAGTAGGACCTCGTCCTGGAGCGAAACCATCGAAATGAAGCCACTGAATAACTATCGCCAATCCGAATGCCGATTCCCAGTAACAGACTGGGGAAAATGGGCACCCGGCCCTGTTAGACCCAAGCGCCTGATTCCGTTGCATAAGGGATATCCGCTGTCGGCGAGATGGCGGTGGCGCGCGATTCGCTTCAAGGCATTCGGCCATGACCATATTGTGCTACTGTGCCACAAAATGGGCAACAGCCCGCCCCTGCCGGAGCTGCGCTTGGTCCTGTTCTCAGTTCCCCGAGTCGGTCATGGTGTTGCCGTGTGCAGGGTCGAATACCACCCGAGCCACCCTGGCTGGCATGTGCACTACCAGCCGTTTCGGACCATGCAGAAAGGCGTGATCCGGGCGCGCCCGGAGTTTCGCCGCGATTGCCCCAACGGCGCGCGCATCGACTTGCGAAGCAGCATGCCGAGTATCGAGAGGGTGATGTTGGCCGCGGCCATTGACATCTTCGGCCTGCAACCGGACGATTCTCCCGAAGGAGAGATGAACTGATGCCGGTCAAGGAGCTGCATTCGGAAGAGGACAGGATCAGGGAGGCCTTGTGCGGCTCGTTCTGTTCCTCGCTCGACATCCAGCCGCTCCCATTCGGCGGCGGTTTCAGTATCGGCTCGTCCGCATTCCGGGTATGGGGGGATAACGCGAGAGCATACATGA
>JALSJL010000398.1 GCA_026989405.1 Marinosulfonomonas sp.
CGATGGGCGCTTGCGGGCTGCTCAGCGCTTCGGCTTCGGCGTCGGAAACCTCGCAAAAGCTTCGCACCACCTCCAGGTCGCGGGCCATCAGCGCGAATGCCTTTCCGGCGCGCCGCTTGCGCCGGCGCAACTCGGCCACCGCCCCCGCATTGGTGGCATCGCAGGCCAGGTGCACGCCGCCCAGCCCCCGGATCGCCACGATATGGCCATTCATGATCATGCCGCCGGTGGCATCCACGTCGTCGAGCATCGAAAACGCTTCCAGGTTGACCGCGCCGCGGCCCAGTTTTTCGATCCAGATGTTGGGCCCGCAGCGCCCGCAGGCCACCGGCTGGGCGTGAAAGCGGCGGTCCTCGGGGTTGGTATATTCCGCCTCGCAGATCTCGCACAGATCGAACGGTGCCATGGTGGTATGGGCCCGGTCGTAGGGGGCGGCGGTGACGATGGAAAACCGCGGTCCGCAATTGGTGCAATTGGCAAACGGGTAGCGGTAGCGGTGTTCATAGGGGTCCCTGATCTCGGCCAGGCAATCGGCGCAGGTGGCCGCATCCGGCGTCACCGCCCCACGCATTTCGCCACCCTGCGAGGCCGAAATGCCGAAACTGTCCGGTGCCGGGGCATCGATGGGTTCCACATTCAGGGTTTCGATCCGCGCCAGCGGCGGCAGGGCTTTCTGCAGCTTTTCGGGGAACAGTTCGATGCGTTTGCCCCAGATCCGGATGACCACGCCCTCGCCGGTGTTCTTCACATCCCCGGTCAGCCCCATTTCCCGGGCCAGCCGCCAGACCGTGGGGCGGAAACCTACCCCCTGCACCTGGCCGCGCACCGTCAGCCGCGCCCCGGTCATGAGGCCGCGTCCCAGATCAGGATGCGGTTGTTGCCGCTGTCGGCCACCGCGAGCCGGTCGCCCAGCGCCGACAGCCCGTAGGGCCAGCACACCGTGTCGCGCCGGGCCACGCCCCAGCCATTGTCGCCCTTGGCGGCAAAGTCCGGCTGGCCGTTCAGCCGGTCGGCATGGGCTGCCATGGCGTTGTCATCAAGCCCGAGGATGCGCGAGTTGGCGGTGTCGCCCACCACCAGGCGGGGGCCGAGAGCCGCCAGCGCATAGGGCATGTTTACCGCCTGCGAACTCGGGTAATAGGCGCCCAGGTTGGCATCGCAGCCTGCCATGTCGGTCTGGCCGAACAGGGCGTCGGCCGCGGCGCCGTTTTCACGCGGCATCGCATGCCACAGCATCACCCGGTTGTTGCCGGCATCGGCCACCGCCAGCCCGCCACGCCAGGCCACCGCCATATGCGGCCAGCGCATCGAGAAATCGCTGACCGGCCCGCCGGCATTTTCGTCACGACAGTCAAAGCCGCGCTGGCCCAGCACCAGGTCGGCGGGCTGGCCGTTGTCCTGCGGATCATCGAAGAACAGCACCCGGCGGTTGCCGCTGTCGCAGATCACCAGGCGGTCGCCGATGGCCGACACCCCGTAGGGCCAGTGCATGGTATCGGCGCGCGGTGCATCGCGGCCATGATTGGCCAGCCCGCCGCCCATGTCGGCCTGGCCCAGCACGATATCGGCCGCATGCTCCGGCCCGGTGGGCAGATCGTGCCAGATCAGCACCCGGTGGTTCCAGGCATCCGCCACCGCCAGCCCGCCGCGAAAGGCGCAGA
>JALSJL010000399.1 GCA_026989405.1 Marinosulfonomonas sp.
CGCACTGAGGACGATGGCAAAACCTATGTCGACAACGTGGTATTCGGCCAGTTCGCACAGGAAAAAGGAGTCGACTTCGACTGGGAGGCCGTGGTGATCGAAAAACCAGCGGACCGAATGCCCAAGGAAGTGTTCTACATTCCGGCGCTGTTGCTGTTGGGCCTGATCATTTTCCTGCAACTCGGGCGCGCCCGTAAACTTGAAGCCGTCAAGGCATAGGGAGACAGAACCATGATCAAAAGCATCCTTTTGCCGGTCGACCTGAACCACCCGGAAAGCTCGGCCAAGGCCCTTGCGCACGCGCTGGACATGGCCAAGAACCACGGCGCCACGATCCATGTGCTTACAGTCATCCCCGACTATGGCAGTGCATGGGTCGGGTCGTTTTTCCCCGCCGATTTTTCCAAGAAGGCGGCGGCGGAAACACAGGTGGCTCTGGCCAACTACATTGCCGACAATTTCCCGTCCGATGTAAAAACCAAGGCGCATGTCCTGCACGGCACGATTTACAAGGAAATCACGGCGGCGGCGGATTCGGTCAAGGCAGACATGATCGTCATGGCATCGCACCGGCCCGAGATGAAAGACTACTTTCTCGGCCCCAACGCCGCCCGCGTGGTTCGCCACGCCAGGCAATCGGTGCTTGTCGTGCGCTGATTGGCAGCCTTCCTGACATGCGCAGGTTGGTTTGCGTCCATGTGCCCATGTATTTGCGCCCGAGCGCTCTGATCGAGAATGCGTGGCGGCTTTGACTGCATGCCCCCGGGTCTTGCAATCGCCTTGAGTCTGCTTGCCGTATCGGCCCGGGTTTGATGCGTTGCATTTCGGAAACAGCACAAGCCGATCGGCAAGGCCAATTGTTGACAGAAAACGAACAATCATTCAACTTTGCGAAAAGAGTGGGTTTGTTCATGAAGCGTTTACTTTTGGCTATTACGATTGCCGCCTTTTCGAGTTTTAGCCCTGCGCACGCGGCGACGACACAGTTCAGTGACACCGCTGTCCGCCTGAATTTGGCGGTGACATCGCCCCTTCTCCCTACGTCATCGGTTGCATATCCGCGGATCGGGGATTCGTTCTGCTACCGGGGCGACAGCAGGTTGAATACCTGCAGAACCGGGCGTGAACAGGACGTCTCGTCATCTGCAAGCGGTCTGGATATGGATACCCGGGTCTGGTCATCGCTCGAACTGACGGACACTCCCGGGTGGCGATGGGCCACCTCTGCACGGGCCGGCGGGGCCACCGGTTGGCTAAGCTGGTTCAACCAGTCGCCCATTGCGCAGGTAATTTCCTGGACCGTGAACTACTCCGCCAGTCTCAGTTCCTCGCTTCCGGCCGACCCATCCCCTCGAAATATCAGCATCGCAAGAATTAACGTCAGTGGATGTCTGGCAATCTCTACGCAGCAGAACACTTCGGGCTCCGTGGAGTGCTCGGTGACCCTTGCTCCCGGAGCGCGTTTCCGGCTCAGCGCCGGAACCTCGGTCACTGCCTCGGTAAATGTCACAGAAGGCCAGGTCCCGACAGTCCCCGTTCCTGCCGGTCTTCCATTGTTGTTGACCGCCTTCGGGTTCTTTCACCTGCTCCGAAATGGGCAGCTTTCCGGGCGGCGTTCGTCAATCGCCTGACGCGTTTTTCTGACCTGTTCCAAGCTTGAACCAGTATTCTTGCGGGACAATGGGCTGGCCAAAAACAGCCCGGTCAATGGCCGTCCTATTCACGACCCCCACCGATAGCCGCAAGAAAGCGCAGCCACCTACAGGCTCTGTCCATGGTCTGGCGAAGTGGTGAGCCGTGCAGGATTCGAACCTGCGACCCACTGATTAAAAGTCAGTTGCTCTACCAACTGAGCTAACGGCCCACTCGAGGCGCTTGCCTACCCTTGGGCCTCGCAAGCGTCAAGCAAAAACTCCGCGCCGCTTTCCAAATAAAACGGCGCGGGGTATATCGCTGCGGATGCAGGATACGCGACTCGCCTCCGGCCTTCCGTTCATCAAGATGCACGGTGCGGGCAATGACTTCGTGATCATCGATTCACGGGGGGCGCAGCCCGTTGTCTCGCAACCTCTTGCCAGCCTGATGGGTGATCGCCACCGTGGCGTCGGATTTGACCAGCTCGCGGAAATTCGCGATGGCACGGGCGCTGACATCGACCTTGATTTCTGGAATGCCGACGGCAGCCGCGCCGGCGCCTGCGGCAACGCCACCCGCTGCGTGGCCAGCCTGATCATGGAAGAAACCGGACGTGACAGGCTGACCATTCGCACCGAACGAGGTCTGCTCAATGCGCAGCGTGACGAAAGCGGCGCCATCAGCGTCAACATGGGCCCGCCGCAACTGGACTGGGGCGACATCCCGCTGGCCCGCGACACGGACACCGATCACTTGCCGCTTGACGGCGACCCTGCGGCCGTGGGCATGGGCAACCCGCATTGCGTGTTTTTCGTGGACGATGCGCAAGCCGTCGACCTTGCCACCCGTGGCGTGGCCATCGAACATGATCCGCTGTTTCCACAAGCCACCAATGTCGAGTTTGCCTCGGCCCTCGGCCCCGACCTTTTGCGCCTGCGTGTGTGGGAACGTGGCACCGGCATCACCCTGGCATGCGGCTCGGGCGCTTGCGCGACCGCCGTGGCAGCCCACCGGCGCGGGCTGACAGGGCGCCGCGTGGCTATACAGGCCGACGGTGGCAGGTTGGCCGTGGACTGGCGCGACGACGGTGTATGGCTAACGGGGCCGGTCGCACATGTGTTCGACGCAACCCTTTCGCCATCCTTTCTGGAGGCGTTGAAATGAATGAGCACAGCCCGCCGCGCATCACCACGTTTGGCTGCCGGCTGAACGCCTATGAAACCGAAGCGATGAAAGACATGCTGGCGCGCGCCGGCGACCGCGAAACGCTGGTCGTGAATACCTGCGCGGTAACAGCCGAAGCCGTGCGCAAGGCGCGCCAGGAAATCCGCCGCCTGCGCCGGGCAAACCCGCAGGCACGCATTGTCGTCACCGGCTGCGCTGCCCAGACAGAGCCGGGGACTTTCGCTGCGATGCCCGAGGTCAGCCTGGTGCTGGGCAACGATGAAAAGATGCGCCCCGAGACCTGGGCAAACCTTGCCGCCGGGTTCATTGGCGAAAATGAAAAGGTGCGCGTCAATGACATCATGTCGGTGACCGAAACAGCCGGCCACCTGATTGACGGGTTCGGCACCCGGGCACGCGCCTATGTGCAGGTGCAAAACGGCTGCGACCACCGCTGCACCTTCTGCATCATCCCCTTTGGTCGTGGCAACTCGCGCTCGGTGCCTGCTGGCGTCGTGGTCGAACAGATCAAGCGGCTGGTGCAGCGCGGCTACAACGAGGTCGTTCTGACCGGCGTCGACATGACAAGCTGGGGCGCCGATCTGCCGGCCACCCCGCGCCTGGGCGACCTTGTGCTGCGCATCCTCAAGCTGGTGCCCGACCTTGCGCGCCTGCGTATTTCATCCATCGACTCGATTGAAGTTGACGACGCGCTGATGCAGGCCATCGCGACCGAGCCGCGCCTGATGCCGCACCTGCACCTGTCACTGCAATCCGGTGACAACATGATCCTCAAGCGGATGAAACGGCGCCATTCTTGCGACGACGCTATTGCGTTTTGCGAGGAAGCGCGCCACCTGCGCCCCGAGATCACTTTCGGGGCCGATATCATTGCGGGCTTTCCAACCGAAACCGAGGCAATGTTCGAAAACTCTCTGCGGCTGATCGCTGATTGCGGCCTGACCTGGCTGCATGTCTTCCCCTATTCGCCGCGCCCCGGCACGCCGGCTGCGCGGATGCCGCAGGTTCCGGGGCCGGTGATACGGGAGCGGACCAAACGCCTTCGCACCGCCGGCCAAGCCCGTGTTCAGGCCCACTTGCAGGCACAGGTCGGGCAAGCCGCAAATATCCTGATGGAAAGCCCGACCAAGGGCCGCACCGAACAGTTTTCCGAAGTGGTGGTTCACTCACCGCAAAGGGTCGGCGCAATCGTTCAGGTGAAGATCACCGGTGTCCAGGATGGTCAACTGACTGCATCCAAGGCTTGAGCTGCCCGCCAGCCCCCTCAGAATGCGAATTGCAGATCCTTGGTCAGCGTCAGGAACACGCTGTCGGATGCGGCGGTCGTAGCACCGCCGAGTTGCTCACGAACATAGCCAACCGACATGTTCCAGTCCGGTGTCAGCGCCCGCGAATAGGTCGCCGCAAGAGCGGCCCTGTCCAGCGTCGGCGCGGCTCCGCTTCCGGCATCTTCCGAGCGGCTGGCACTAAGCGACAGACTCAGGCTGGCATCCGAATTCAGGGCCTTGGAATAGCCGAGGCCCAGGTTCGAATAGCGGATGTCCCGGCCAAGGCTGTCCTCCAGGTAGGACTGGCTGAAATCAACCGAAAACGCGCCATCGGGAAGCTCTTGCGTATAAGATGCGCTGCCGGCAAACTGCGCCGGCGAACCGCTGCTGAAACTCGTGGTCAGACTCGCCGACAAACTGCCACTGGGCAATTCAAGCGTCCGACCGAAGGTCAGTGACGAGGTCGCCGCGCCCGAACCCGATCCGTCAAAGCTCACACCGCCAAAGATCGACCCGTTGGAAAGATCGCGTGTCAGATCCAGGCCACCGATCAAACCTGCATCGCGCGTGGGTGTGCCGCCGGCGGTCGTCAGCCGATCACGGTATCCCAGATCGCCGCTGATCGTCACCGCGTTGGCAAGTTCATGCGTCACTGTCAGCACATAGTCCATCTGCTGATATTCGGTCGATGAAGCATCCTGCGAGGCATAGTCGGTGCCAGTCACCGCAAACGCGGCCTCCGTCGTTGGGGACAGGCGCATGTTCGCGGTCACGCCCAGCGTCAGGGTTGTCTCATCAAACAGGGCCGGGTTTGTCGTCCCGGCGTAGTCCCGATTGTCGAAAGAAGCGTCCAGGCCAAACGAAAGCGGCGCATCTTCACGCAGGTTGACGGAAAAACTTGCACCCGTAACGGTCAGCGTGCCGCTGTCGACAATCACCGAAAACGGATCAAGCGGATCGTCCAGATAGGAACTGCTGACGTCACTCGAGCGATACCGAGCTTCAAGGGAAAGATCGCCGTTTGCTGCATCGCGTGTGTATCGCAACAAGGCATCGGGCGAACTGAAGGTCACGGACCCGCTGTCATCCAGCGTCAGGCCGCCACTCGCCGAGAACTCGAGCGCCTGTGTGCTGGTTTCCGTTCGCAGCGACAGCCCGATGTCTTCCGACAACTGAAACGTCGCGCCCGTTGAAACAGCCGCCAGATCGCGGTTGGAATTGACGTCAAGCGTCGTACCAAAGGTCAGGTTGCCGGTGTTTGGTGAGTTCGAGGTCTGCGCAACGGCAGCAGCCGCGGCGAACGCCGCGACCGTGAAAGTCATGCCTGCCTGAACTGTTTTTGCTCTGCCCAGCCTCATGTTTTCCTACTCGAATAGCCTGCGTTCCGGCACCACGATGACGTCACCTCTTTTCAGGATGATTGAACTCACATTGGCCGAGCCGTCCTCGATTGCCTTGTAGTTGAATTTGTGTACCGTAGTTTGCCCGGTTTTTCTATCCGTACGACGCAATTGGATGCGTTTTTTTGCGGCGAACTGGGTAAATCCGCCCGATTCCGCCAGAAACTGTAGCAAACTTGTCCCGGAACGGACCTTGATCTTGCCCGGATTGTTGACCGCGCCCATGATGTAGACATCGATCGAGCGCCCGGTTCCACTTGAAACGCGCGCACCCAGTCCGGCCACCGTTACAAAGACATTCGGAGCGCTCGCAAAACTGGGCGTCAGGCCCGCGATGATATCGGCCCGGATCGCGTCCAGGGTTTTACCACCCGCCGCGACGCTGCCAACCATCGGCACACTGACCGTTCCGTCCGGAAGCACCAGCGATTCCCGGTTGAGAGACTGGTCCTCCAGGACTTCAATACGCAAGGTGTCCCCCGGTCGCACCTTGTACTGCCCCTGTGCCGACGCCGCCGTCCCAAGAAATATCACCAAAAATAAACTTACCAGAATCCGTCCCATGACGTGTCCCCTCCATACTTCCTCGCCAAAAACATACCCTACACGAACGCCAAACTGAAACGAAATTTCCCGGAGTGCATCAATTCGCGCGTAGATATAGTTCGGGCAACACAAAACCGCTTGCAGGCTGGCACAGTTGCTCTGTGCGCACCAATCAGGACGCTCCGCCGACCGAAGATCTACTGCTCCTCAGCCACTTCATCTGTGAGTTTTTCGATTTCAGCACGCGAATCTGCCACAAACTCCCGCGAGTCGTCCTGGCCCACTGCGGAAATGGCCTTGCGGAACTGGCGCAGGGCGTCTTCTTTCCGGCCGGCCTTCAGATAGGCTTTCGCAAGATGATACTGGACCAGCGGATCCCCCGGAAGGCCCGCCGCGGCCGGCTCGAGCGCGCGAATGGCGTCTCGGGTTTCCCCTCGAAGATAGGCAATCCAGCCGTAAGTATCCTGATACGGCGGAAAGGTCGACGTTCGCAACCGCTGCGCAATCCGGCCAGCGCGTTCGATCGCCTGCGGATCAGTTTTTGTCGTGGCGATCAGGCTGGCCAGGTTATTCGCAATAACCAGATTGTTGCTGTCTTTGGAATACATGCCCTCATAGATGGCAATTGCTCCGGCCAAATCTCCGTTCTTTTCCAGAATGCCCGCCTTGATCCACTTCAGAACCGGCTGATCCGGCACGGCCGACAGCGCATCATCGATGACCGCTTCCGCTTCTTCCACCCGGTCGGTCTGAAGAAGCCCACGATAGAGGGCCACCCATGCCTGAACGAAGGTCGGCTCCTGGTCGACGAGATTGCGAAATTTCAAGATGGCATCGTCCATTGCGCCAGTCGCGGCATCAACTGACGCATCCAGAAACAGTATCTGTATGTCATCAGGCGCCTTCTCCAGGAGTTCCGCCACATGCGCGCGGGCCTTTTCCGGTTCCGCGTTGGCGATATAGGTTCGGACAATTTCGACATTCGCACCAAAATCGGCGGACCCGTCAGCGACGAGGCCCTCAAGAAACTCGAGAGCCTCGGAGTTTTTCTGTTGCCCGCGGAGAATTCGGTTGCGCAGGTTGTTGCCGACCGAGACAGCCCTGGCCGCCTCGCTGTTACCCAGCGTCTCCTGCACCTGGGTCGCCCGGCCCCAGTCAGCCGTGCTGATATACAGTTCGCCCAGTTCACCCAGGATATCCACATTGCCCGGCTCACGGCGCAAAGCCTCAAGCAGAATGTCCTCGGCCAAGCTGGTCTTTCCCAATGCCATCAAATACTTCGCATAGCGCAATGTCTCTTGCGGAGCGCTGCCCGAGACATCATAGGCAAGTGCCAGCATTTCACCCACAAGCTCCTGGTTTCCCTGGCGCTCATGCGCCCGAGCCAAAAGTGTCAGGACCTCGGGGTCATTCGGATCCTGCTCCAGCGCCGTGCGCAGCAAAATGATTGCTTCGTCCGCCTGGTCCCCGTCGATCAGGTTGTTGGCCTTGTATTTGAGCGCATCGACATTCTGACCGTCTGCAGCCAGAATTTCGTCAATCAGCGCCTGGGCGGCGGCGTGGTCTCCGACCTCATCATTCATCCGGGAAAGAAGAAGTTTCAGTTTCCGTTCCTGGTCACCCGACTCCATCGTGCCGATAAAGGCCTTCAGATCGGCGATTGCGCCGGCCTTGTCGCCGGTGTCAAATTTATATCCCGCACGCAGCCCGTGCAGCTCTGGTGCAGCGTCTTCATCTGCAAGCATCCTGTCCAGCTCTGCGATTGCCGTATCGCGATCACGGAATTTCTCGAGAAAGTTGATCAGGTTCAGCTTTGCAACGCTGTCATCTTCGGCATTCCGGGCTTGATCCCGCAAGAACGCTTCCGCCTTGTCGATGTCGCCCTCGGTCATGTACAGTATGACAAGGGCTGCAGGCGCCGATTCATCTTCCGGAAACCGATTGATCATCTCTTTCAGATTGGCCTCGAGCGCCAACGTGTCGCCGGTTTTCGACAATATCTGAAGCCGCAAGATGTAAAGCGCGCGCTCATCCGGGGCCAGTTTGATTGCCTCGTCAAGCTCGCTCAGGGCGTCCGAAAATCTCTCATGCCGAATGTGATCGTCCAGAACAACACCGCGCAGCAGTTCGTCCTCGGGGAACTCTTTCAACAGTTCGCCGGCCCGCTCGGCCAAAACCGACAACGCTGCGGTGTCTGCAGTTTCAAGCTGGCTTTGGTAGTCCCGGACCAACGCCATTGCATCCAGTTCCGGATCATCGGGTGCAAGTGCCTGGGCCGCTTCCAGGTGACGTCCCATTTCTTCCCAGTCACCCATTCTTGCATAAAGTCTGGCCAGGATACGGCGGGCGTCGACGTCATCGGGGTATTGTTCGGCAAGTTGCAGATAGTTCGAAAGGGCATTTCGAATATCGCCCTTTTTCAGCAAAAGGTCCGCAAACGCGGCACGGGCCTCACGATGTTTGCCATTCAGTTGCAGGGCATTCTTGAATTCCAGAATTGCGCGGTCATCATCACCCTTGGACATGAGCACCAGGGCAGATTGAAAGTGTTTCTCGGCCTTTTCTTCAGAAGACTCGCACCCGGACAGCAGGCCGACCGCGGCAACCAGCATCAATACCACCAGGAAAGATCTCATTCGCACCGCTAAACCCTCACACGCACCAAAGTCTTTGCTCTGGATTCGGTGTCTGATCGACACTATCCGGCTTGTTCGTCCATCAGAACGACACCGCCACAGATATTGTCAATAACCGGTGCCTCTTATCATCACAACCAGGGTTTTGGCGAGAATGCAAACATCCCGCCCGAACGAAATGTCTTCATCATAAAGTCGATCAAATTCGGCGCGTTTCGCAAACTTGCTCGCATTTCGGTCCGATATTTGCCACAGTCCGGTGACACCCGGGCGAAGCCCGTAATATGCAAGGCCGGGATAGATTTCGCGCTGTTCCGGCAGCATCGGTCGCGGCCCGACAAGGGACATGTCCCCGACCAGGACGTTCCACAATTGCGGCAACTCATCCATGGACGTCTTGCGGAGGAACCGACCGAAAGGCGTGATCCGGGGATCGTTCTGCAACTTCTGAGTTGCGTCCCATTCGGCCCGCAGCTCTGGATCGTTGTTCAGATACCCCTCAAGCGTTTCCTCGGCATTCGGCACCATGGTGCGCAGCTTGAGCATCCGAAACGTCTTTCCACCTTTGCCGACGCGTTTGTTCAGGAAAAACGGCTGATGGCCATCAAGCGAAATGATCAGCGCCAACAGCAGAACCACCGGTGCAACGAAGACAGCGACTGCAAGCACGAAGCCGAAATCGAACGCCCGTTTCAGGCCATTGCGGTAAAGACCCGGCTTTCTCGGCACCGATACAAGCCCATAAGGAGAATGTGCCGCCGTGAAATTATTGTTGAGTTTATCAAATTGAATTGTCATCCGTCACCCTTCCGAAAATCGGAACACTGCTTACCTTACCCCGTCAACATCCGCTCAGCCCAAAAGTGGCGACCAAGCGGCCTCTCCATTGACACACTAACAATTATTTCAAATCCAACCAATTGGGAACAGGACCATTTGACACAATTTCTGCCGATTTTGGACAAAATTCCTTCGTTGACCATCAAACCGGTCACTGACTCCCGTATAGCGTGTGTTTTGACGCCGGACTATCGCTGCTTCTGTATTTCATTTGTGGTCGATCATGCAAATTGTTGTCGACTGTCGCCGAAAGCCGCTCAATGCTGTTCACAACTTCCGAATCACAGCCTTCTCGTTCAATGAACTTCCCGACGGACACAGGTTGGCCCATTTGAGCTGGAAGTCGTGTAACAATGTGTTCATGTTATCGGCTGAATCGAGGGGTGAAATTCGGTTCCGTTCACGATACATACCCGTGAGACAAACCCGTGTGTGCGGAGCGCGTTGAATAATTGGTGATTGAGTTCGAATGAGAAGGCCCTGAATGACCCAAGCGTCAAATACTTCCGATGCTCCGGAACACGTTCCGGGGTTCTATCTGGAAAGTTTCGGCTTTTCGGAACGTCCGTTCACGCTCGTTCCCGATCCGGCATTTCTGTATTGGTCCGACCAGCACAAACGTGCTTTTTCGGTCCTGGAGTTCGGCATTCTCTCCCGCGCTCCGATAACGCTGATCACCGGTTCGGTCGGGTGCGGCAAGACCACCCTGCTGCGACAACTCCTTCAAAACATCGAAGCTGACTCCATCGTCGGTCTTATTTCAAACGCGCAAGGCGGGCGCGGCGAACTGATCCAGTGGGTTCTTCACGCGCTTGGGATCAAGTTCGACGCAACCGACAGTTACGTCAGCCTGTTTCAGATCCTGCAGGACTTCCTGATCATGACCTACGCCGAAGGCCGCCGGGTCATCCTGATCTTCGACGAAGCCCAGAATCTTTCGCGCGACAGTCTTGAAGAACTGCGCATGCTGACAAACATCAATTCAAACAAGGACGAATTGATTCAACTGGTTCTGGTTGGGCAGAATGAACTGCGCGACATGATCAAACGGCCCGAACTCAGGCAGCTGGCGCAGCGCATTGCTGCCAGCTTCCATCTGCGCCCGTTGTCTGAAAAAGAAACCGGCGAGTTTATCGTTCACAGGCTGCGCGTGGCCGGGGGCACCGGCGAAGAAATCGACGAGAAGGCAAAGATGCTGATTTACGAAGTCTCACAGGGGATACCAAGATTGGTGAACCAGATCTGCGATATGGCGCTGCTGTACGCATGGAGCGCGGAAACCAAGGTCGTTGACGCAAAAATCGTTCAGTCGGTTATTGACGACGGCGTTTTCTTCGGCGCCGAAGTCACCGCCGGGGAGGCTGCACAATGAAGGCCCTTCTGTCATACTACTTCGCGTTGTTCCTGCGCCGCATACACTATTTCCTGTTCATTTTCCTCACGGTTGCCGCCGCATCTCTGACCTTGGCCAAGCTGCTGCCGCCGACTTATGTGTCCGAGGCACGCCTGTTGGTCGAACCACCCCAGATCCCCGGCCAGTTGCTGGCGCCGACGGTTCAGGTCGGGCCGGCGGAAGAACTTCAGATCATCGAACAGCAACTGCTTACGCGGTCGAACATGCTGGATATCGCGCGCAGCCAGAACGTGTTTGAAGACATTGAAGAAATGACACCTGACGAAATCGTGAAGGCGATGCGCGAGGCGACAGGGATCAGCCGGATCGCCGGTCGCGGGCAGGCGACCTTGATGTTCGTTTCTTTCGAATCGAAAGACGCGAGAACCACCGCCAATGTCGTCAACCAGTATGTCACGAGGATCCTTCAGAACAACGCTGAGACACGGACCGAACGCGCGACAAACACCCTTGAGTTTTTCAAGGATGAAGTCGACCGGCTGGGCAAGAAATTGCGGGAGCAAAGCGCTCGTATTACCGAGTTCAAGAACGAAAACATCGACGCGCTGCCGGACACTCTGAACTACCGGCTGAGCCAGCAGTCGGCCCTGCAAGAGCGGCTGGCAAATATCAATCGCCAGATTTTCAGCCTGGAAGAGCAGCGTCGCAGTGTGGTTGAGGTCTTCGAGAAAACCGGCCAGATCG
>JALSJL010000400.1 GCA_026989405.1 Marinosulfonomonas sp.
ATGAAAAGGTTGCCATCGATTTCCGGGGCATCTGCCCTGGTGCGACAGGTGGCGGCTTCATCATCAACCTCATCCACGATCACCTCGACCGTCTGACCGACCTTCCTTGCCAGCTTTGCTTCCGATATCGCCTGCGCCTTTTCCATGAACCGGTCCCAGCGCTCTTGCTTCAGCCCGTCGGGCACGTGATCGGGCAGGGCGTTGGAACGCGCGCCGGCGACGTTTTCATACTGAAAGCAGCCGACCCGGTCCAATTGCGCTTCGTCCAGCCAGTCGAGGAGCGTCTGAAATTCCGCTTCGGTCTCACCGGGGTAGCCGACGATGAAGGTCGAGCGCAGCGTGATGTCGGGGCAGACCTCGCGCCAGGCGGCGATCTCATCCAGCGTTCTTGCCGCCGCAGCCGGCCGCGCCATGCGGCGCAGCACATCGGGGTGGGCGTGTTGAAACGGGATGTCCAGATAGGGCAGGATCAGCCCGTCGGCCATGAGCGGGATCAACTGGCGAACGTGCGGGTAGGGGTAGACGTAGTGCAGCCGGACCCAGGCCCCCAGGCTGCCCAGATCGCGCGCGAGATCCGTGATATGGGCGCGGTGGCCATGGGCCTGCGCGTGCCTGACATCGACACCATAGGCCGAAGTGTCCTGGCTGATCACCAGCAGTTCGCGCACACCGCTGTTCACCAGCTTTTCGGCTTCGCGCATAACTGCATGGGCCGGGCGCGAGTGCAGCCTTCCCCGCATGTCGGGGATGATGCAGAACCTGCACTTGTGATTGCAGCCTTCGGAAATCTTGAGATAGCTGTAGTGCCGGGGCGTCAACCTGACCCCGGCTGCGGGCAACAGATCGACAAACGGGTCGGGGTCTGGCGGCACCGCCGCATGCACCGCATCAAGCACCTGCTCATACTGGTGCGGGCCGGTGACGGCCAGAACTGCGGGGTGCGCGCCGGTGATGTAGTCCTCCTCGGCCCCGAGGCAGCCGGTCACGATCACCCGCCCGTTTTCTGCAAGTGCTTCACCGATCGCTTCAAGGCTTTCGGCCTTGGCGCTGTCGAGGAAGCCACATGTGTTGACGATCACCGCATCCGCCCCGGCATAGTCGGGGCTGATGGAATAGCCTTCGGCGCGCAGCCGCGTCAGGATGCGCTCGCTGTCGACCAGCGCCTTGGGGCAGCCGAGGCTGACCATCCCGATGGTCGGTCGGCCGGGTCGGGGGCTTTCGCTCAGGCGCGCCTGCGCCTGGTCGGGGCGCAACTCCGGGGGGTTTCTGGTGTTCATGCCGGCTGGTATAGGCCAGCGCGGTGACCGGGGAAAGGCGCGAGGTGATCAGTGTTCCAGAATCCTGGCCACATCGCCCGCATAGGTGGTGCTGACCGGCAATTTCCGCTGATCCGACAGGGTGATCAGCGTTTTTCGCCCCCTGCGTTCGAGCTTGCGCATGTGGCGTCTTGCGACCCAGTGTGAGCGATGGATGCGCTGTCCGGCCAGTCCACCAAGCTCGGAGACCGCATCATTCAGGCGGATCAGAACAAGGTGCTTTCCCAGTGTTGTCGTGACTTCCGCATAGTGGTCCTGCATTGACAGGGAAATGATGTCATCGCCCAGTTCCGCCGGCAGGCGCTTGTGAAATTTCGTGCGCACCCTGACCGGTTCGCGTCGCAGCGCCCGTTGCCAGCCCATGAATTCCACAAGCCCGAGCACAGTGCCCAGAAATGTCACCTGGAGCCAGACCAGGGCGAAATTCTCGACCTCGACCCCCTTTGAGCGGAATACGCCGTCGACGAAAATGACGACGGCGGTGCCGGGAAGCGCGCCAAGCGCCGCCCCGATGGCAATACGCAGCGCTCTGGGCCATTTCGCGAGGCCGGGTGAGGCGATCGCGATCGAGATGGCGATATGCATGAAAAAGGAAATGCCGGTGGCCATCATCACCCAGTAGACGAATCTTTCGGGAAACGTCATCTGCCCATAGGTTCCGAAGGGCCCCAGAATCGCCAGCGCGACGACCGCCCCGGCAAACACGAGCGCCTTCTTTTCCCAGTGAATTGTCTCGGAAATTTTACGCATCGTGAAATTGAATACCCGGCTGTTTTACGCAGTTCCGGTCTTTTTCACGAAGAACCGCTTGAAAGCAAGGGCTTGCGCGCACTGTATCGGTTTCAGGCTCCAGAACTTTCGGATGCCCAAGATTTTTGACAACAAGGAAACAGAGAGGATCCTTTCAACTTGTTTTGCCGGACCACCCCTGGTTCTGCATGGCAGCCCGGCTGCATCCGTTCACAAGGTTTGCCCCTTCAAGTGAACAACGCGGAAGCGGTTCGGATACCTCCAAATTGAAGGAGGGAGCCGGTCAGGAGCGCAGCTCCTGCTGGTTCAAACCGCGGCGGTTCGGACATTACAGTTCGGCCGCCGCATCTTTTCAACCCGCCGGGCAGGGCCCCGGATCGCGCAGCTCTTCGGCCACCAGCCGGCGCAGCGTCACATCGTTCACATCCCCCATGATCACCCAGCGCCCGATCACAAGGCCTGGCGTGCCCGGCATCGCAAACCGGCCGGCCAGCGCCCGTGACAGCCACATGCGCCGGGTCGTGGCATCCGAAGACATGTCCGCCAGAAAACGCCCGGCGTCCAGGCCCATGGTTTCGGCCAGCGCCGCGACGTAGGTTTCATCTGCCTGAAAGCGCGCCCGCATCAGCCGGTCATGGAAGGCATCGCCCGCGCCCTGCATGTCGGCTGCAATCGCGGCGCGCGCCGCGGTTTCCGACACCGGCCCAAGCCCGGCCAGGTCGTGCAACGTGATCGTCACGCCTTCCAGCACGCGCAGACGCGGCGTCAGGCGGCGGCAGATCGGACACTGAAAGTCGAAGAAATAGGCGACAGGCACCAGCCCCGCCTTCTGCTGGCCGCGAAACAAGGCCCCGCAGAAATCACGCTCCAGCTCTGCTTGTGCGTCCGCAAGGCCCGCGGGAATTTCCGAGTCCAGCCCGAACAGGGGCACCCCCGAAGCCGTGACGCGCCCACCTTTGACAAAGCGGTATCCCGGCAGGCCCGGCATCGGTTCGAACTCGGTCTTGCCTCCGGGCAACAGGGGGTCCAGCCAGCCGCTGCGATACCCGGCCACGGCCAGCGCTCCAAGGCCAAGAACAGCGGCCAGGCCGCGCCGTGTGGTGCCCGACGTCCGGTCGGGCAAGTTGTTCATGGCTTGATGCGCCAGCCGGTGCGAAAGATCAGCCAGATCACCCCAAGGCAAAGCACAAGAAACGCGCTGACTGCCGCAATCGAGAGGCCGACCGGCACATCGGCCACTCCGAAAAATGCCCATCTGAAACCGCTGATCAGGTAAAGAACCGGGTTCAGCCTTGTCACGCCCTGCCAGAACTCCGGCAGCATCGAGATCGAATAGAACGACCCCCCAAGGAACACGAGCGGCGTGATCACCAGAAGAGGGATCAGTTGCAATTGTTCGAAACTGCCGGCCCAGATTCCGATGATGAAGCCGAGCAGTGCAAAACTGATCGCTGTCAGGAGCAGGAAACCCAGCATCCAGACCGGATGCAGGATTTGCAGGTCAACAAAAAAGGTGGATGTGGCCAGGATGATCAGCGCAATCATGATCGCCTTGCTGGCAGCGGCGCCGACATAGCCGATCACGATTTCAATGAACGACATGGGCGCCGAGAGCAGTTCATAGATCGTGCCGATGAATTTCGGGAAATAGATGCCGAAGGAGGCATTGGTGACAGATTGCTGCAACAATGTCAGCATGATCAGCCCGGGCACGATGAAGGCACCGTAGGAGATGCCTTCGACCGACTGGATGCGCCCGCCGATGGCAGCGCCAAAGACCACGAAATACAGCACGGTGGACAGCACCGGCGACACGATCGACTGGGCCAGCGTCCGAAAGGTGCGCGACATTTCAAAGACATAGATCGCCTTGATCGCCTGCCAGTTCATGCCGCGTCCTCCAGCAGGTTCAAGAATATCTGCTCCAGAGAGCTTTGGCGCGTTTCCAGGTCGCGCACCGACAGACCTGCCGTCGCCAGATCTGCCAGCAGTCGCGTGATGCCGGTGCGCTCGGCCTTGGTGTCGTATTCGTAAATCAGCGTGCGACCGTCTTCGCCCAGCTTCAGCGCATATTCGGCCAGTGCCGACGGAACCTTGTCCAGCGGCTCCTGCAGGAACAGACACAGCGTCTTGCGCCCCAACTGGTGTATCAGCTTGGCCTTTTCCTCGACCAGCAACAGCCGCCCCTTGTCGATAATGCCAATGCGATCGGCCATTTCCTCGGCCTCTTCGATGTAGTGCGTTGTCAGGATGATCGTCACACCGTCGGCCCTGAGCTGGCGCACCAGTTCCCACATGTCCTTGCGAAGCGCCACGTCAACGCCGGCTGTCGGCTCATCCAGAAACAGGATGCGCGGCTCATGCGCCAGGGCCTTGGCAATCAGCACCCGCCGCTTCATGCCGCCTGAAAGCTCCATGTTGCGTGCATTGCGCTTGTCCCAGAGCGACAGCGCTTTCAGCACGTGCTCGATATGCGCGTCATCACGCGGCTTGCCGAACAGCCCGCGCGAGAACCGGGTGGTATTGATCACGCGCTCGAAAGGTTCGATGGAGATATCCTGCGGCACCAGCCCGATCTGGCTGCGCGCGGCGCGGTAGTCGGTGATGATGTCGTGACCGGCCACGGTCACCACGCCGGAGGTCGGCTGCACCAGTCCGCAAACGGCGGAAATCAGGGTGGTTTTCCCGGCGCCGTTTGGCCCCAGCAATGCCAGAATTTCCCCCTCGGCGATGTCCAGCGACACGTCATCCAGCGCCACCTGGCCACCGGCATAGGTCTTGCCGAGATTGCGAATTGAAATGATCGGGGCCATATCCGGTTTACCTTCTGGTTCATCCGTCGCCCAGACCTATCGCCATTTTGGGCGGACCACCAGATAGAGGATGCGTTCCGAGCGACTAAATCCGGCCGGTGCGGCGGATTGTTTGCACGGGCTTCAAGAACTACACTGCACTCGGCTCCCGGAACGTCAGGGTATTGCCGAACGGGCCTTTGATGTTCACTTCCCGGTTGCCCCAGGGCTGATCACATATCCCCGGCCGGGCGTTCGGATATCCACGCGGGGTAATCGCGGCGTGAAACGCTGCCAGATCGGGCACCTCAACGCGAATGCACTGCCGGCGTCGCGTCGCCGTGGTGTTCCGAGATGTGCAAAACGCAATCCCCGGCGCGAATTTCGAAATAGAGCGGCATATCCGGCGCGAACCGGTGTTCAAAACCCAATTCGAATCCCAGATAGCGCAGGCAAAAATCCTTGGCTTTGGCCTCATCGAAACTGCGCAGGACCGGAACTGCGGCTGACATTCAGGCGGCCACTAGCGCTTACCTTTTCCGGTCGCGCCGGCTGCTCATCGGCTGGAACGCCACGCTCACATGCGCTTCACAATAGGGTTTGCCCGGCTGCACAGCGAGGCCGCAGAACCAGAATTCCTCGGTCGCCGGGTCGCCGATCGGCCATTTGCAGGTGCGTTCGGTCAGCTCCATCAGGCTGATCTTCTTGGCCTTTTTCTCGACTTCACGCACCGAAGCCAGCGCCTCGGGGCTGATCTCGTTGGCCGAAGGCTGTGGCGGCAGTGGCTGGCCTGCAGGGATGATGGGGCGTCGCACCGGGGCCGCCGGCTTTTTCTCGGGTTCGGGCGTCGCAGCGGCCTTGGGCTCGGCCTTTGCCTTGGCGGTCGGCTTGGCCGCCTTGTCCTTGGCCGCTTTCGATGTCCCTCCGCCACCGGTGCGGTTCGAAAGCCCCAGCCGGTGCACCTTGCCAATGACTGCGTTGCGGGTCACCCCACCCAGTTCCTTGGCAATCTGGCTGGCCGACTGACCCTCGCCCCACATCTTTTTCAGCAGTTCAACGCGCTCGTCTGTCCAGGACATCTCGTTTCCTCAAATACAAAGGGCCTCGGGGTTGCACCGGGCCACAGCATCTCATCTCGGGTTGGCCCATTATACAGCGCCTCGCGCGGCGGACACAAGCACTGCTTGCGCGGCACGCTGGCGCTGGACAGCCTCGAACATGCGCGCTATGACCCCGGCCATGATCAGGTGCGCAAATATGACTGACACCCGACGCCGACGCTGATGCGCCGGGCGGCCCTTGCCGCGCCTTGCTCGACGCCGCGGATGCGGCACACCACCCCAATCAATGTTGACACGCCCCGGTGCCTCGGGCACCTCTTGGGCTTCTTTCAAAGGCTTGTGACATGATCGATACCGTTCTGCCCACCTACAATCGCGCCCCGCTTGCCTTCGTCAAGGGCGAAGGCACCTGGCTGACGGACGAGCAGGGCCGACGCTTCCTTGATCTCGGTGCAGGCATCGGCGTCAATGCCCTGGGCCACGCGCATCCGGCGCTGGTGGAAACCCTCGGCGCTCAGGCGCAGGCGCTGTGGCATGTCTCGAACCTCTATCGCATCCCTCAGCAGCAGGCGCTGGCCGACGCGCTGGTCGACAAGACCTTTGCCGACACCGTCTTTTTCACCAATTCCGGCACCGAGGCGGCGGAACTGGCAGTCAAGATGGCGCGCAAGTTCTGGCACGACAAGGGCCAGCCGGAACGCGGCAACATCATTGCTTTTCACGGGGCATTCCATGGCCGCTCGGCCGCCGGCATCGCCGCGGCCGGGTCGGAGAAGATGACCAGGGGGTTTGCCCCGCTGCTGCCCGGGTTCACGCATCTTCCCTTCGACGATCTCGATGCCGTGCAGCAGGCAGTCACCGACCAGACCGCCGCGATCATCGTCGAGCCGATCCAGGGCGAGGGCGGCATCCGCCCCGCGTCCGACACCTTCCTGCAAGGGCTGCGCACACTGTGCGACGAAACCGGCACGCTCCTGATCC
This sequence comes from Marinosulfonomonas sp., assembly GCA_026989405.1. Taxonomy (GTDB): domain Bacteria; phylum Pseudomonadota; class Alphaproteobacteria; order Rhodobacterales; family Rhodobacteraceae; genus JAJRUE01. Next base: position 6,901 of record JALSJL010000400.1, read on the forward strand.
TGGACGAGGTGCAATGCGGCATGGGCCGCACCGGGCGCCTGTTCGCTCATGAATGGGCCGGGATCACACCCGACATCATGATGGTTGCCAAGGGCATCGGCGGCGGCTTCCCGCTTGGCGCGGTGCTGGCCACCGAACGCGCGGCCTCGGGCATGACGTCAGGCACCCACGGCTCGACCTACGGCGGCAACCCGCTCGGTTGCGCGGTCGGCCTGAAGGTCATGGAGATCATTGCCGATGACACCTTCCTTGCCGAGGTCAACCGCAAGGCCGGCCTGCTGCGTCAACGGCTCGAAGGGCTGGTGGCCGAGCACCCGGAGGTTTTCGACAGCGTGCGCGGTCAGGGCCTGATGCTTGGCCTCAAGTGCAAACGCGCCAACACCGACCTTGTGCAGGCGGGCTATGACGAACATGTCCTCACGGTTCCCGCGGCCGACAATGTCGTGCGCCTGTTGCCGCCGCTGACCATCACGGATGATGAAATCCTGACGGCCACCGCGGCCCTCGATGCCGCCGCGAAACGGCTGGAAACATCGGCATGACCTTCTTCTTTGCAAAATATCCTCGGGGTGAACTGGCCGCAGGCCAGGAGGGGCAGACAGCCCCTTGCCCGCTCAAGACGGAATTCGACACATGAACCACTTTCTCGACATCCACACCACGGCCCCCGAAGATCTGCGCGCAATGATCGACGCTGCGCGCAGCATGAAAGACGCGCGCACCGGCCGCCCCAAGGGCGCGCCCGATGACGACCAGCCGTTGGCAGGGCGCATGGTTGCGCTGATCTTCGAAAAGCCTTCGACCCGCACGCGGGTGTCCTTTGACGTTGGCGTGCGCCAGATGGGCGGGCAGACCATGGTTCTGTCAGGCTCCGACATGCAGCTTGGCCACGGCGAAACCATTGCCGACACGGCGCGCGTGCTCAGTCGCTATGTCGACATGATCATGATGCGCACGTTTGAGGAAGCCACGGTCCAGGAAATGGCCGAATATGCCTCGGTTCCGGTGATCAACGGGCTGACAAACCGCACCCACCCCTGTCAGATCATGGCTGACGTGATGACCTACGAAGAACACCGCGGCCCGATTGCCGGCAAAAAGGTCGTCTGGTCGGGCGACGGCAACAACGTGTGCGCATCGCTCATTCATGGCGCCGGGCAGTTTGGTTTCGATCTGACATTCACCGGTCCGCCAACGCTGGATCCCGAAGCCGAGGCGATCGAGTTTGCGCGCTCGAAGGGGTCGCGCGTCGAGATCGAACGCGATCCGGCCATAGCCGTCGAAGGCGCCGATCTTGTCGTGACGGATACCTGGGTTTCGATGCATGACAGCCAGTCGGCGCGTGAACGCCGGCACAATCAGCTTCGCCCCTACCAGGTCAACGACGCATTGATGGCCCGCGCGAAACCTGACGCGCTTTTCATGCACTGCCTGCCGGCGCACCGGGATGAGGAAGTGACGTCAAAGGTGATGGACGGCCCGGCCTCGGTCGTGTTTGACGAAGCCGAGAACCGCCTGCACGCACAAAAGGCGATCATGCGCTGGTGCCTCGGGCTGTGACGCTCCCGCGACCGCACACTCGCCACGCCGCCGCCAGTCCTTTGTTGCTCCTGGGGTCCTGCCCCTAGACAAATGCCAGTCGCAACCCGAAAAAGATCACCGCCGACAAGGTGGCCGCTGCCGGCACGGTGATCACCCAAGCCAGGATGATGGTCATGAAATGGTTGCGCCGCACCAGCTTGCGGCGCACCCGCTCTTCCGGCGCCAGGATCTTGCCCTTGACGACGCCGCGCTCTTTTGCCCGGCGTTCCATCAGCCATTCCCGGTAAAAGCCGACGCCGAAAATCCCGCCAACCGCGATATGGGTCGAACTGACCGGCAATCCGAGCCATGAGGCAAGGATCACCGTGATCGCGGCGGAAAGCGCTACGCAATAGGCGCGCATGGCGTTGAGCTTGGTAATCTGGCCGCCAACCATGCGGATCAGTTTCGGGCCGAACAGGAACAGTCCGAAAGATATTCCGACCGCCCCGATCACCATGACCCACAGCGGAATATCCACCTTTGCGGCGGTTTCGCCATCGCTCACCGCATGGACAATCGCGGCAAGCGGGCCGACCGCGTTGGCCACGTCATTTGCGCCATGGGCAAATGACAACAACGCCGCCGAGATCACCAGCGGCACCGAAAACAGAACCTTGAGCGACTTGTTGCGGTTTTCCAGCCCCTCGGACTGGCGCCGGATCATGGGGATCGATACGGCCCAGACCAGAACGCCGACCGCGGCGCCAATCAGCAGGGCGGTGCTCATGTCGATCTTGATGATCTTTTTCAGCCCCTTGAGGGCGAGGTAGGCAGAAAACGCCGCGGCCATGATCCCGATCAGCACCGGCACCCATTTTCGCGCGGCGGCGATCTTGTCGTCCTGGTAGACGATGCGCGACTTGATGAAGGCAAGAAACAGCGCCGCGATCAGCCCGCCCAACACCGGCGAGATGACCCAGCTGGCGGCAATCTTGCCCATGGTCGGCCAGTTGACCGCGGAAAACCCGGCCGCCGCGATCCCTGCGCCCATGACACCCCCGACGATCGAATGGGTCGTCGAAACCGGCGCGCCGATCCATGTTGCCAGGTTCAGCCAGAGCGCTGCAGAAATCAGCGCCGCCATCATCGCCCAGACAAATATGCGGGCATCGGCCACGCTTTGCGGGTCGATGATGCCCTTCTTGATGGTCGACACCACGTCGCCACCGGCCAGAAGGGCTCCGGCGCTTTCGAAAACTGCGGCAATCCCGATTGCGCCCAGCATGGTCAGCGCATTGGCCCCGACCGCTGGCCCCATGTTGTTTGCGACATCGTTGGCGCCGATGTTCAGCGCCATATAGGCCCCGAAAGCCGACGCGGCCAGAATGATCGCCGTGTTTGGCCCCTCACCGAAAAAAAAGGCCGCTCCCAAAGCGGCCAGGATGATGAACGCCAGGCCAATGCCCGGCCCGACGAGCGGGCGCGATACATACTGCGTTGCCTGTTCCAGGCGGGAAATGCGTTTCAAGTCCCGGTCAAGGGTTTTCCACTGGTTTCTCTTCGGGGCGGTGGCCATCTCACTGATCCTCTGTGCAGGGTGTATTGGCATGGTCTGCCGGTGGTCACACCGGCGCCATTACTGTCGAACCGATGCTAGTTCAACCCAAAACACTCTTCATCGGGCGAAGGTCCGCCCTTGTGGTGGACTTTTGGCAGAACCGGGCCCTGGGGAACGACGCCCGGCCAGGCGGGCAGTCACAATCCGGGGATTGCGCTTGTCGTCGGACCACAAGGCAATAGACTGCCGGTATCGCAGCACAACGGGACAGGGGGCTTGCCGGAATGGACAAAGCCAGAATCGGATTGATCGGCCTGGGCGTTATGGGGCGCAACCTTGCCCTGAACATTGCGGAAAAGGGCTTTCGGGTCGCCGTCAACAACCGTAGCCCGGATCGGATCGACACATTCATTGCCGAGGCAGGCGAACTGGCGCAAAATCTTGTCCCGGCGCATGATCAGGCGGCCCTGGTGGCTTCGCTTGCACGTCCGCGCGCGATCATCCTGATGATCAAGGCCGGCACGCCGGTTGATGCGACAATTGCCTCGCTCGCGGGGCTGCTCGATGCAGGCGACATGATCATCGATGCGGGCAATGCCAATTTCCATGACACCCGCCGCCGCGAAAAGGCACTGGCCAGACAGGGGATTTCGTTCCTTGGAATGGGGGTGTCGGGCGGCGAAGTGGGCGCTCGGCATGGCCCGTCGATCATGGTCGGCGGCAAGGCCGAAAGCTATGCCTTCATACGCGACATTCTGGAGGCCATTGCCGCGAAATACAAAGGTGACCCCTGCGCGGCGCTGGTCGGGCCCGATGGGGCCGGGCATTTCGTGAAAACGGTCCACAATGGCATAGAATATGCCGACATGCAGTTGATTGCCGAGGTCTATGGTGTCTTGCGGCATGGATTGGGCCGGCCCGCCGATGAGATCGGCAAGCTGTTTGCCCGCTGGAACGAAGGGCCGCTGCAATCCTACCTGGTCGAGATCACCGCCGAGATACTGCAAACGGCCGATTCGGAGACGGGCCAACCGATTGTGGATGTGATCGTCGATTCCGCCGGCCAGAAGGGAACCGGGCGCTGGACTGTGATCGAGGCCCTGAAACTTGGCCAGTCGCCAACGGCCATCGAGGCTGCGGTCGCCGCCCGTTCCTGGTCTGCCGCGCGCGAGGCACGGCGCCATGGGCAATCGCTGTTTGCGACGCAAGGCGCGCAGTCCACACTGCCCGAACCCGATGATGCAGCGATTGAAAGCGCAATGCTGGCGGCGAAGATCATTGCCTACAGCCAGGGGTTTTCACTGCTCGAGGCCGCCAGCGAAAACTATGACTGGCAGCTCGATCTCGCGCGCATTGCCGAGATCTGGCGAGCCGGCTGCATCATACGCTCGGCCATGCTTGACGACATGGCAAGCGCTGCAAGGGCAGGGTTGCCGCACGGGTTGCTGGTATTTGCCCCCGGTTTTCACGAGAAGCTGTCCAACGCGCAGGCCGGGTTGCGCAGCCTGGTGGCCTTTGGCGCCGTGGGGCGCCATCCGTTGCCGGCGTTTTCGGCGGCGCTGTCGTATCTTGACGCCATCACGTC
>JALSJL010000401.1 GCA_026989405.1 Marinosulfonomonas sp.
ATGAAAAACACCAGTGTGATGAGGATCTGCGGAGCGACCAGGAAATACGGCAGCGCCGAAGTGGGAAAGTGAACGCGCTTGAGCATCTCGGTCTCCGGGATACAAAGTCACCCGGCCCAACCGGGCCGGGTGCATGTGCAGTCGGGTCGGGCCTACTTGACCGAACGCTCGAATTTGCGCAGCAGCGCGTTGCCGCGGGTCACCGCCGCGTCCATGGCTTGGCTGGCGGTCTTGTCACCGGCCCACAGCGCTTCCATCTCTTCGTTGATCACGTCGCGGATCTGCACGAAGTTGCCGAAGCGCAGCCCGCGCGAATTGGGCGTCGGGGTGTTCAGGCTCAGCTGTTTGATCGCCGTGTCGGTGCCGGGATTGGAGTCATAGAACCCCTGTTCCCTGGACAGTTCATAGGCGGCGGTGGTGATCGGCACATAGCCGGTTTCCTGATGCCACCAGGCCTGCACCTCGGGCGAGGACAGATAGGTCATGAACTTGGCGACGCCGACATAGTCCTCTTTCGGCTTGCCGGTCAGCGCCCACAACGTGGCCCCGCCGATGATCGAGTTCTGCGGTGCCGAGGCGACTTCGGTGTCCAGCGGCAGCATCGCCTGACCAAAGGCGAACTCGGCCTGGCCCTTGATCCCGCCGTAATAGGCCGACGAATTCAGCCACATGCCGCATTCGCCATTGGTGAACATCGGCAGGCTGTCGCCGCGACGCCCGCCATAGACGAACAGGTTGTCCTTCTGCCAGTCGGCGATCTTCTGCAGCCGGTTTTCCACCGCATCGTTGTTGAACACCAGTTCGGTGTCGACCCCGGCAAAGCCGTTTTCCCTGGTGCCCAGCGGCAGGTCGTGCCAGGCGGAATAGTTTTCCAGCATCACCCAGGACTGCCAGCCGAAGGAAAAGCCGCATTTCATGCCGTTGGCGACCAGCTTTTCAGAGGCCGACTTGACCTCGTCCCAGGTGGTCGGGATCTCGGCACCGGCAGCATCCAGCGCGTCCTTGTTATACCAAAGCACCGGGGTCGAGCTGTTGAACGGCATCGACAGAAGTTCGCCTTCCGGGGTCTGGTAGTACGAAATCACCGCCGGCAGGAAATCGCCCTTGTCGAAGGGTTCGCCCGCGTCGGTCATCAACTGCTCGATCGGATAGATCGCGCCCTTGGCGGCCATCATCGTGGCGGTGCCGACCTCGAACACCTGCACCAGATGCGGCTGTTCACCGGCACGGAATGCCGCCACCGCCGCGGTCATGGTTTCGGTGTAGTTGCCCTTGTAGACCGGAACCATCTTGAAATCGGATTGCGTGGCGTTGAAGTCCGCGGCCATCTTGTTGATCCGTTCACCGTTGACGCCGCCCATCGCGTGCCACCACTGAATTTCGGTCTGGGCATAGGCCGCTGTCGCCGACAGCGCCAATGACGCCGCCGCAGCGTACGCAAAATTTCTGATTGCCATGATTTCCTCCCTGGCAGATTTGATATCCGTGTTTGCCTTTCTCGTTGCACAAGGCGAAGGCATCCGCACGCCACAGGTGAGCATGGGAGAAAAAATAATGCAAACAAAAGTTTTTACTTGCAAAACATAACATGATGTTATGAATTTCGATACCCGGAGTATCCCCCGCTGAACAAGAGGTTAGCCATATGGCA
>JALSJL010000402.1 GCA_026989405.1 Marinosulfonomonas sp.
GGCGCGAAGGGGTCGGTCAGCCGGCAAGACTGTGTCCGGGTTCAAGTCAAAATCGGAAGACCGACTCCCGCGCTGCTCCAGCGCCGCGCGCACCTGTGCAATCTGGTCATTTTCCGTCAAGCGGTAACCCCTTGGCTTCAAATCCCACCGTGTCGGGATCAAGCTCATAATGTGCGCCGCAAAACTGGCAATCGGCTGTCACCTTTCCCTCGGGCGTCGTCATGTGCGCGATATCCTTGGCCGAATAGATTGACAGGCTTTCGCGGACGCGGTCCGCAGAACAGGAACACCCGAAAGCCAGCGGCTGCGCGCCATAGACCCGCAGCTCTTCCTGATGGAACAGGCGATACAGCAATTCGGCGGGTTGGACTGTCGGGCCGACCAGCTCATGCGCTTCCACCGAATCCAGCAGGATGTTGGCCCGGTTCCAGTTCTCTGCATCGTCATCATCAGGTTGTCGGGCCGTGCTGTTGCCCGACCCCTTCGGCAGGTGCTGCAACATGACGCCACCGCCCCGCCAGTTGCTTTTCTCGCCGGGCACCGCAGAACGTCCGAAGGACAGGGAAAACCGCGTCGGGATCTGCTCGGATTGGGCAAAATAGGTTTCAGCGCAATCCGCAAGTGATGAACCCGCAAGCCCGGTGATCCCCTGGTAGGGTTCATTCCCCGCGCCCTGATCCAGCAACAATGCAAAATACCCTTTGCCAAGCTGGCCAAATCCCGCCTGCCGGTTGTCGAACCGTTCGGCATCATAGCCGGCATAGGCACGGATGCGCGCCGGCTCCCCCTGTTGCGCCGGACCATAGTAGTCTGTCGCAATCAGGCGCATCGGACCCTGCCCGCGGATCTGAAGCGACAGCTTCCAGCGCAGGTCGATCATCTGACCGATCAGGGCCGTCAGAAGGACGGCTTCGGCCACCAGTGTCTCAACTTCAGACGGGTATTCATGGTGCGAAAGCACCTGGTCCAGAACGCCATCAAGGCGGGCCACCCGGCCCCGGATGTTGCTTCGGTCCAACTGAAACGGCAGAACGGTATCGTCCCAGGCGATGCTGTTGCCAAGCGATTTGGGTTTCTTTTGCTGCATGGACTTGGCATATCGCGTCTGAAAGAACACCACAACACGGCGGACGCATTCACCCGATGATGAAACGTTATGGCAAGATTGACCTCGCGCGGCGATACACGGTTCGGCCCGGCGCATATGCCATGTTGCTGCGCGATGACATGTTGCTGCTGACGCACGAACGGTTGCAAAGCTCCGAGATACAACTGCCCGGCGGCGGTATTGACGCCGGCGAATCGCCCCTGATGGCTCTTCACCGCGAGGTCTTTGAAGAGACCGGATGGCATATTGCCCGGCCGCGGCGGCTGGGAGCCTATCGGCGCTTCGTTTTCATGGCCGAGTATGATCTGTGGGCCGAGAAAATCTGCCACATATTCCTGGCCTATCCGGCCCGGCGCCACGGCCACCCGTCCGAGGCTCATCACACCGCATTATGGGCGCCGCCCGCGGTTGCGGCGCAGGTCGTGGCAGATCCCGGCAGCCGGGATTTTATCAGGCGCCACCTGGGTTGAACGAGCGACAAGTCTGCCTCAGGCCTTCGTGCCGCAGGCACACTCGATCAGCACCG
>JALSJL010000403.1 GCA_026989405.1 Marinosulfonomonas sp.
GTGCCTATAAAGCCGGGCGGGAACGTTTTTGCATCGTCCACGCTCTGGAACGTTCACGCAAAGGCGATATGCAAACCGGGTTGATTTTCTGCGGCAGCAATGCCTGGAAAGCAGATCGGATTAGTAATGTAAAAGAGGTTTTCGAAGAACTTTTTCCGCTGGCAGAGCGGGATGCTTGCTGAAAAAAGCCATTTAAATAAGTAGCCTAAAGCCGCGGAGCATATTTGTTTCGCGGCTATTTTTATGGTGCGCCCGGCAGGGCGCGTGGTGCGTAAGCACCATCCATTCAGTTGTGGTGGCTGAATGGTGACTTGGAGGTGAAAGTCCTCTGCGGACCCTGATGACGGGAACCGCTAGCTGAACGGCAAGGGTGTCCATCGCGAGGTGGAATCTGAAGGAAGCCGCAGGCAAAATCCTGGCCCGACGAACAGAAATCACATATGAGGCAGTTTCATCCGGGCGAGAAGGCAATGATCTTCAAAGCCCGATAGTCATCCGGGAGGGTGAGGCTGTATATGTGGCGGGTGTATGGGAGGAAGGTCACGCGCATTACCCGGGGAGATCTGTCGATCTGCCTCGTGCCAGGAATGTTGAGAGATGTTCCGATGGATCGACAGAAGTCAGCAGACGCCATAGTAGCTGGGCTAACCACCATAGCGAAGGGCTGAACATGAAGTGTTGGACAGGAGCTGAAGTTTCGATGACCTTTGGAGTTGCAGAAGATCGGATTGAGATATCCGGTGCCATGGCAGAGGGTAGCGGCCGGAAGTCGCCAGAGTATGCCGGTGGTGTGACAAGGGGCACGGCAACCAAGGAACCATCCTGCCCGGAAACGCAGCGGCTGTTTGAGAGTATCCTCAGCCGTGAGAATATGCAGGCCGCATATCAGCGGGTGGTGAGCAACAAGGGAGCTGCTGGCATCGATGGGATGACAGTCGGCGAACTTGGCGATTACCTCCGTCACAATTGGCCCTGTATACGAGAACAACTGCTGGCGGGCGAGTATCGGCCCCAAGCGGTGCGCAAAGTTGAAATCCCCAAAGCATCCGGGGGCAAGCGCACACTTGGGATACCCACCGTCCTCGACCGACTCATCCAGCAGGCAATGCATCAACAGCTGATGCTGATTTTCGAACCGCACTTCTCTGACGCGTCCTACGGGTTTCGGCCCGGACGCAGTGCCCAGCAAGCCGTCCAGCAGGCCAAGGCACATGTTGCCGGCGGCTACCGCTGGATTGTCGATCTGGATTTGGAGAAGTTCTTTGACCGCGTCAACCACGACATTCTTATGTCCAGAGTTGTCCGCATCGTCAAAGACAAGCAGGTGCTACGGCTCATCCGTCGCTACCTGCAAGCGGGTCTGCTCGAAGGTGGGACTGTTTCGATTCGGCAGGAAGGGACCCCGCAAGGCGGACCACTCTCCCCGCTGTTGTCGAACATCCTGCTCGATGAGTTCGACAAGGAACTGGAGCGCCGTGGACATCGTTTTTGCCGCTATGCCGATGACTGCAATATCTATCTGCAGACCAGACGCAGCGCAGAACGGGTCATGGCCTCGGTCACCCAGTACCTCGAAGAGCAGCTGAAGCTCAAGGTCAATCGGCGTAAAAGTGCCGTTGACCGCCCGTGGA
>JALSJL010000404.1 GCA_026989405.1 Marinosulfonomonas sp.
AGCATCATGTCCATCGCCGCCGTGTCGCCCATCTTCTGGCCCCAGCGCGCCGAGGGCAGGATATGCGGCGAGCGGCTCATGTTTTCGGCCCCGCCCGCCAGCGCGAAGGCGGCGTCGCCCAGCATCAGCGACTGCGCTGCCGAGACAATCGCCTGCGCACCCGAACCGCACAGCCGGTTGACGTTCATCGCCGGGGTCGTCTCGGGCACGCCTGCGCCCATGGCCGCCATCCGGCCAAGATACATGTCCCTGGGTTCGGTATTGATCACCGTGCCAAACACCACCTGCCCGATCTGCGCCGGCGCCACGCCCGAGCGCTCCAGCGCGGCGCGCGATACGATGGCGCCCAGCTCGCTTGGCGGCGTTCCGGCGAGCGCGCCGCCAAAGGTGCCAATGGCGGTGCGGGCCCCGCCCAGTATCACGATATCGGTCATGGCCGTTTCTCCTTTTTCGGGCAGGCTAGCACAGCGCAATGCGCGCGCACCCCTTACGTTGCGTCGGGCTCCGGCGCGATGTCAATCCGGGTGATTTCGGGGGGCTGGCCAATGCGCAACGGCACACCGGAAAAGCCCAGACCGGAAGAAATGACCAGCCTGCGCGGCCCGTCCTCGATCAGCCCATGCGCAAAGCGCGCATCGGATCGCAACGCGACCAGCGGGCGCCAGCCAAACAGGTTCAACTGCCCGCCGTGGGTATGCCCGCTGATCTGCAGGCCGGCCCGCGTGTCGCCGCGCCCGAAATAGGCCGGCTCATGCGCCAGCAGGATCGCCGCGGCGCCTTCGGGCACGGGGGCGAAGGCGGTATCAGGCCGATGCAGGCCGCGCCCCGGATCGGTCGGAACCGGGCGCTGGCTGTCCAGCCCGACCAGCCACAAGGGGTGCCCGCCAATTTCAATCGCGCGTGCCTGGTTCTGCAGCAAGGTGACCGGCGTGCCGGCAAGGGCATCCATCATTGCGCAGCTTTCATAGCCGTTGGCCTTTGCCTGCGCGCAGTCTTTCCAGTCATGGTTTCCCAGTATCGCGAAAACCCCCAGGCCGGCCCTCAGTTCGGCAAGAACCGCCGCAATTTCGGGGGCGCTGGCCAGCCGGCCCGGTATTTTCCGCTCGCCCAGGTAGTCACCGGCCAGAATGACCAGATCGGGCGACATCGCGTTGACGGTCTCGACGATCCGCGCCATGTGGCGCAGCGACGACCAGGGCGCGACCACATGCAGGTCGGAAAGCACCACGATATTGAAGCCGGGGCCGCGCCAGTTCTGCAAGCCGACCTGAAAACCGCGCAGCTCGGGCACGCTGCGCATGGTCGCCAGCCTGCGTGAATACTTCAGCAACCTGCGCGGCAATCTCAGACCTCTTGGTCAGACAAAAGCGTCTCTAACGCGGCGCGAAACGGCGTCGAGTCCTTGCCAAGCCTGGCCAGCACCTGCTGTTCGAACGCCAACGCCAGTGGCGTCAGCTCACGCACCATGTCACGCCCTTTTTCGCTCAGCGAAAGGGCAACCAGGCGCCGGTCATCGGGGCTCTGCTCCTTGATCACGAAGCCGCGTTCCTCCAGTCGCGTTGCCGCCCGGCTGACCTTGGACTTCTCCATGCCGACCTGGCGGTAGATCTCGCGGATGCTGATCGGCCCATCTGCCTGGCTCAGGTTGGCCACCACCCGCCATTCCGGCGTCGTGATGCCGAAACGTTCGCGATAGTGGGCCGAAAAGTCGCGGCTGACGCGTTCGGACAGAACCGCCAACTGGTAGGGCAGGAAATTGCTGAGAACGAATTCGGTCAACCATTGGCCTCCGCGGTCGATGCAAGTGCAACAAAGCCACGGATAGGGGCAAGACTCAAGCAATTTGGCCGTTGTCGGCGCGCGCCGGTGGCCTTACCATGCCGAAAGATCAGGGGCCCCGACAATCAGGGATGGCGCGCATGAGCGGATTGCTTGCACTACTCGACGATGTTGCCGCCATTACCAAGGTGGCCGCAGCTTCCGTTGATGATGTTGCGGGTCAGGCCGCCAAGGCCGGGGCCAAGGCCGCCGGTGCCGTGATCGATGACGCCGCCGTTACGCCACAGTATGTGTCGGGCTTCGACGCCTCGCGCGAACTGCCGATCGTCTGGCGCATCACCAAGGGCTCGATCCGCAACAAGTTGCTGATCCTGCTGCCCGCCGCGCTGCTGCTGTCGGCCTTTGCGCCCTGGGCCATCAGCCCGCTGCTGATGCTGGGCGGCGCTTACCTGAGTTTTGAGGGGGCCGAGAAGATCTGGCACCTGATCTTCCCGGCCAGACACAGCGCCGGGAAGCAGAAAACAGTGTCTGATCCTGCCCATCTGGAAGAAGAAAAGGTGTCGGGCGCCATCAAGACCGACTTTATCCTGTCGGCCGAGATCATGACCATCGCGCTCTCGTCCATCGACCTTGGGCCCCTCTGGCAACAGGCGCTGGTGCTGGCCGTGGTCGGGCTGGGCATTACCGCGCTGGTCTATGGCTCGGTTGCGCTGATCGTGAAGGCCGACGATTTCGGCCTGCTTCTTGCCCGCCGTGGGCGGCTGCGCATCACGCGCCGTTTCGGTTGCGCCGTGCTGCGGTTCATGCCGCGCTTCATGACGGCACTGATGACTGTGGGCACGGTTGCAATGCTCTGGGTGGGCGGCTCTATCCTTTTGCACGGGCTGGAGCAACTTGGCTATGGCGCGCCGGCCCACAGTGTCGAACAATGGGCCGAAACAGTCGGTCATACGGTCCCCGCCTCCATTGCCAAGGCCACGCAGTGGCTGACGCGCGCCGCGCTTGATGCCGTGTTTGGCCTTGCCGTGGGCCTTGTGCTGCTGCCGATTGCGTCAGTTGTGCTCAAACCCCTGGTGGGGCTGTTGCGCCGCCGGGACGCCTGATATGTTGGCCTTGACTTCGTTGCATCTGCAACGATATTGCGGGCCACAGGCTGCACGCACGGCCGGGGCCGAATTCCGGCATTGAAAACAGGGGAAACCACATGCCGTTGCTCGAAAGCTGGGTCGCCAGCGCCAACGAACCAACCACCGATTTTCCGCTGAACAACCTGCCGTATGGCGTGTTTTCGACAGCAGATGCAGAGCCGCGCTGCGGCGTTGCCATCGGTGACATGATCCTTGATGTGGCGGCTGCCGAAGAAGCAGGCGTTCTGACCCCGGCCGAAGAGCCGGTATTCGACGTGCCGTTCTGGAATGACTTCATGGAGTTGGGGGCCGACACCTGGGCCGAATTTCGCGCCGAGTTGACAGGTGCGCTGGCCGCAAACAGCCCGAAAAAGCCCGCGTTAGAGCCTTTTCTGGTGCCGCAGTCCGAGGCCACGCTGCACATGCCCTTCGCGGTCAGCGAATACACCGATTTCTACGCCGGCATGCAGCACGCCATGAACATGGGCGCGATCCTGCGCGGCTCGCCCGACCTTCCGGCCAACTGGCTGCACATTCCGATCGGATACAACGGCCGCGCGTCCTCCGTCGTGGTGTCGGGCACCGATATCCACCGCCCGCTTGGCCAGACCAGGGCCCCGGATGCCGACATGCCAGGCTTTGGCCCCAGCAAACGGCTGGACATCGAGCTGGAAATGGGCGCCATCGTCGGCACCGGCTCGACCCTCGGTCAGCCGATCAGCACGGCGCAGGCCGATGAAATGATCTTCGGCTACGTCCTGCTCAATGACTGGTCGGCACGCGACATCCAGGGCTGGGAATATCAGCCGCTCGGGCCGTTCCAGGGCAAGGCGTTCGGCACCTCGATCAGCCCGTGGATCGTGACCGCCGCCGCTCTCGAAGATTTCCGCACCCCGGTGCCGCCGCGCGAAAAGCCGCTTCTGCCCTACCTGCACGAGGAAAAACCCGGCCTCTACGACATCAACCTCGAAGTGCTGATGCAACCCGCCGGCGCCGAGCGTGCGACAGTCATCTCGCGCACCAACTACAACCGCATGTATTACTCGGCAGCGCAGCAACTGTGCCACCACGCCATCGGTGGCTGCGAGATGAGCCCCGGAGACCTGCTTGGTTCCGGCACGATCTCCGGTCCGACCCGGGACGAATTCGGCTCGCTCATGGAACTCAGCTGGGCCGGACGCGAACCCTTCACGCTTGATACCGGTGAACAGCGCAGCTTCATCGAAGACGGCGACACCCTGACCCTGCGCGGTCACGCCCAGGGCAACGGGTTTCGCATCGGCTTTGGCGACTGCACAGGCACCATCTTGCCTGCAATAGACACACCTGACTGGGCAAAATGACGATTGCGCTCGATCATATCCAACTGGCGATACCCGCCGGGGCCGAAGCCGATTGCCGCGCCTTCTGGGCCGGTATCCTGAATTTCGACGAGATCGATAAACCGGAGACGCTGAAGGCGCGCGGCGGCGCATGGTTTCGCGCCGGAACAGTTGACTTGCACCTCGGCGTCGAGTCCGATTTCCGGCCGGCCACCAAGGCGCACCCGGCCTTTCGCGTGAGCACGCTTGACGATCTTGCCGCAGCCCTTGCGCATGCTGGGCACGCGGTCCGATGGGATGATGCCATCGACGGCCGCCGCCGCTTTTTCACCGATGACCCGGTCGGCAATCGCCTCGAATTCATGGACGCCGCCACCTGACTTCATCTTGCCCCAAATACTCCCGCCGGAGGCTCCCACATCGCCGCCAGCGCAACGCAAAAAGGAAAGACCAATGGCCAAAGCCTTCGCATCCCAGGGTGACCTGAGCGAAAAGAAGACCTCATTCACCGAAATCGGCCCGGGCTTGTGGGCCTTCACCGCCGAGGGCGATCCGAACTCGGGCGTGATCATCGGCGACGACAGCGTGATGGTGATCGAGGCCCAGGCCACCCCGCGTCTTGCCCAGAAGGTGATCGACGAAATTCGCAAGGTCACCGACAAGCCGATCAGCCACCTGGCGCTCACCCATTACCACGCGGTGCGGGTGCTGGGGGCCTCGGCCTACGGGGCCGGACAGATCATCATGGGCGAAAAGGCCCGCGCCATGGTGGCCGAGCGCGGCCAGGAAGACTGGGACAGCGAATTCCAGCGCTTTCCGCGCCTGTTCGAAGGCCATGAAAGCATCCCCGGCCTGACTTGGCCGACAACCACCTTCAACGACCGGATGAGTGTCTATCTTGGCCAAAGACGCATCGACCTGATGCACCTCGGCCGCGCCCATACCGCCGGCGACATCGTGATCCACGTCCCCGATGCCAATGTGATGTTCACCGGCGATATCGTCGAATACAAATCCGCCTGCTACTGTGGCGACGGGCATTTTCACGACTGGCCCGCCACCCTGGGCCGGATCCGCGGCTTCAACTTGGACGCCATTGCCCCGGGGCGTGGCGACGCGCTGACGGGGCGCGAAAAGGTCAACGCGGCGCTGGACCTGACCGAAGACTTCATCCGCTCGACCTACCGGCCGGCGGCACGCGTCGCGCTGAAGGGGGGCAGCCTGAAGGACGCCTGGGACGCGGTGCGCGAAGAATGCGACCCCAAGTTCAAGGATTACGCGATCTACGAACACTGCCTGCCCTTCAACGTGGCGCGGGCCTATGACGAAGCTCGCGACATCGACACGCCGCGCATCTGGACGGCCCAGCGCGATATTGAAATGTGGGAAGCGCTGCAGGGCTGACCGGCCCTGTCCACCGGCCGGCGTGACTTTCACCATGACATGACGCAGTTTCTTTTCGCGCCACATGGAAAGCGTTGCCCGCCATGACCTTGGCGCGCGGCCCCTCCTGCTGATTGCCGCCAACATCGCGACTTTCACTTTCATGCGCCCGACATGAAAGCCCATCTGGTTCGTTGCACTTGCAACGATTATCCGATAGAGTGCCGTTACCCGAACCCCGAGCCGCAGGAGCCGTGGCATGACCAGGATATTCGAGACTCCGCTGTATCCCTATCAACGGTCGCCAGATCAGGATGCGCCCAAATGCGTGCGTCACCCGGTCGTGGTGGTCGGGGCCGGTCCGATCGGCCTGGCCATGGCGATCGATCTTGCCCAGCAAGACGTGCCGGTTGTGGTGCTCGATGACAATGACAAGGTATCATTCGGCAGCCGCGCCATCTGTTTCGCCAAGCGCCCGCTGGAAATCCTTGACCGGCTTGGTTGCGGCGAAACGATGGTCAAAAAGGGGGTGACCTGGAATGTCGGCAAGGTGTTCACCGACACACGCGAAACCTACAGTTTCGACCTGCTCCCGGAAGGCGGCCACAAGAACCCGGCCTTCATCAACCTTCAGCAATACTACCTGGAAGAATACCTGG
This sequence comes from Marinosulfonomonas sp., assembly GCA_026989405.1. Classification (GTDB taxonomy): domain Bacteria; phylum Pseudomonadota; class Alphaproteobacteria; order Rhodobacterales; family Rhodobacteraceae; genus JAJRUE01. The sequence continues at coordinate 6,271 of JALSJL010000404.1, forward strand.
TGAGGCGGGTGCGTGAGCTTGAAGCGGACGGCAAGCCGATTGAAATCCGCGGCCGGAACAAGGTCGCGGCGCTTTCGGACAATGGCGGGTTCGTGCGATTGGAAGTCGAAACGCCAGAGGGGCCCTACAACCTTGAAGCCGACTGGTTGGTTGCCTGCGACGGCGCCAACTCATCGGCGCGCCGCATGCTTGGCCATGATTTCGTCGGCAAGGTGTTTGAAGACAACTTTCTGATTGCCGATGTGGTGATGGATGCCGATTTTCCGACCGAACGCTGGTTCTGGTTCGACCCGCCCTTCAACCGCGGCCAGTCGGCGCTGTTGCACAAGCAGCCCGACAATGTCTGGCGCATCGACTTTCAGCTCGGCTGGGACATTGACCGCGAGGAAGAACTGAAGCCCGAAAACATCGACCGGCGGCTGCGCGCCATGCTGGGCGATGACGTGGAATATGAGCTTGAATGGTCGTCGATTTACACCTTCCAGTGCCGCCGGATGGAAAAGTTTCGCCACGGCCGCGTGCTGTTTGCCGGCGACGCGGCGCACCAGGTGTCGCCGTTTGGCGCGCGGGGGGCCAATTCCGGGTTGCAGGACACCGACAACCTTTTCTGGAAACTGAAACTGGTGCTTGATGGCACGGCGCCCGAAACCCTGCTCGATACCTATTCCGCCGAGCGCACCTATGGCGCCGACGAAAACATCGTCAACTCCACCCGCTCGACCGAGTTCATCACGCCGAAATCCGAAATCAGCCGACTGTTCCGCGACGCGGTGCTTGATCTGGCCGTGGATCACGAGTTTGCCCGCCCGCTGGTGAATTCGGGCCGCCTGTCGGTGCCGTGCACCTACGACGGCTCACCGCTGAATGGCCCGGATACCGACGCGTTGCCGCATGGCTTGCGACCCGGCGCGCCGGCAACCGATGCACCGCTTGATGGCGGTTGGTTGCTCGACAGGCTGGGCAACCGGTTTCAGCTGTTGCTGATCGGCTGCGAAGGCCCGGACAGCCTGGAGGAAAGCGGGGTGGACGTTGAAGTCCTGCACCTCGATCCGGCAAAAAACCCTGAAATAGGGTCTCGTTACTTGGGCGGGGCACCGAAAGCTGTCTACCTGTTGCGCCCCGACCAGCACGTCGCCGCTCGCTGGGTCGACCATGACGAAGCCGCGGTGCGTGCCGCGGTGCGACGCGCCATCGCAAAGGGATGAGGACGCCGATGAGCCGATTGAACACCAAACCGAACATGGCAGACGCCGATGAGTTCTATGCCCGGCTCATGGCCGCCCATGATGGGCTGACCAAGACACAAAGCGATGCGCTGAATGCCCGGTTGATCCTGATCCTTGCCAATCACGTCGGGGACGCGAAGGTTTTGAACGAGGCGTTGGAAGCCGCCACAAACTCCGCCCGCCAACAGGCGGGCATATCTGGAAAAGAAGGACGCAAACCATGAAGATCGACCAAATCCACCACGTCGCCTACCGCTGCAAGGATGCCAAGGAAACCGTCGAATGGTATGGCAAGATGCTGAACATGGATTTCGTTCTGGCCATCGCCGAAGACAAGGTGCCCTCGACCCATGAACCGGACCCCTACATGCACGTCTTTCTCGATGCCGGGAACGGCAACGTGCTGGCGTTTTTCGAACTGCCTACCAAGCCGGAAATGGGCCGCGACCCGAACACGCCGGTCTGGGTGCAGCACCTGGCCTTCAAGGTCAAGGATCGCGACACGCTGATCGCCTTCAAGGAGCATCTGGAAAAGAACGGGGTCGAGGTGCTGGGCGTGACCGATCACTCGATCTTCCATTCGATCTATTTCTTCGACCCGAACGGCCACCGCGTCGAACTGGCCTGCCCGGACCCGGAAGAAGAGGCGATGCTGGAAAAGCTGGATGCCGTGAAATGGGACATGCTGGAAGAGTGGTCACAGACCAAGCGGGCCCCGAAACACGCAGACTGGATGCACAAGAAAGAGCTGACAGACTGAGCCGCCTGCGGCGGCGCGCCTTGAGTGATGCGCCGGGCCCAGGGCCCGTCGCGGTGCCTCCGGCGGGGATATTTGAAAAAAGAAGAAACGAGCTTCTTTTTCGCCAAAGTATCCTCGGGGGTGAATTGTGCCCGACAGGGTCGGGCGCGAGAGGGGGCAGAAGGCCCCCTCAGCCCGGCTTCAGCCGGGACCGGTCGCCATCCGCCAGTTGCCAGATTTCGCGCCCTTCGACCACGATCGTCGAGAGCGGGCCGCCGTATCCCGCGCCGGTATCAATGTTCGCCCGGTTGCCGTAATGAGTCACCGCGTCAATCGGCGTGTGGCCATGGACAACCAACGGCCCGTGATCGCTCGTGTCGCTGAGGAACGGTTCGCGGATCCAGAGCAGGTCGGTTTCGCTCTGCTGGTCCAGCGGGACGCCGGGGCGGATGCCCGCGTGCACGAAAAGGGCATTTTTCGTGCGGAAAACAGTGTCTAATCCGAGCAGAAACGCTACATGTTCCGCCGGAACGGCCTGGCGTGCGAGCGCGTGAAATTCGGCATCGCTGCCGGCAGGCTCGCTGAGCACGTTTGACGCAAAGGTCTTTTTGCCATCACCGGGGGCATGAAGTCGGTCAAAGATCCGGGCTGCTGCTTCATCATCGCTTCCTTCCCGGAAAACACCGTAAGCAGCGAGCGTCGTTTGCCCTCCAACGCGGGGCGTGAGCCAGGTGTAGTCGGGGCGCAGCCCGGGGTCTGCCTTCGGTGGATCCTGCAGGTAATATGCCATCATCCGGTCGTGATTGCCCTTGAGCACCACCCAGGGCTTGCCGGCAGCCAGTCCTTCGATCAGGTAGTTCAGCACACCCGCGCTGTCCGGCCCGCGGTCAACCAGATCACCGATGTGCACGATGATGCTTTCGTCGGCATGGGCCTGCTGGTCGCGCTCGATCATTTCATGTGCGGCGCGCAGCTTTTCCAACTGCCCGTGGATATCGCCGATTGCATAGACCCTGTCAAAACCCATGAGTGGGTGTCCCGTATCAGCAAAAACAGCCAGGCCGCGCTCTGGCGCGGCCTGTCCATTGGATCAGAGCTCGCACCCTTACACCACCTCGAATTCCAGCGGACGGACCTGCTGGAACAGCCCGGTTTCCTTGAGGTCGCCAAGAACCGAATCGGGCACCGCGCCATCCACATAGAGCAGCGCAATCGCATCGCCGCCTTCGGACTTGCGCCCCAGGGTGAAGTTCGCGATGTTCACACCGCCCTTGCCAAGCACCCCGCCCAGCGTGCCGATGATCCCCGGCACGTCCTTGTTGGTGGTGTAGAGCATATGGCTGCCCACCTCGGCGTCGATGTTGATCCCCTTGATCTGGATGAAGCGCGGCTTGCCGTCGGAAAACACCGTGCCCCCGATGGAACGCTCGCGCTCCGCCGTCACCACCGTCAGCTTGATATAGGCGTCAAAGGCGCCCGACTTGTCCTGCTTGGTGGTCGAGATCTTCACCCCGCGCTCCTTGGCCATCACCGGCGCCGAGACCATGTTCACATCCGGGTTGGTCGCCTTCATGATCCCGGCAACCGCCGCCGCGTTCAGCGCCGCCGTGTTCATCTCGCCCACCGCGCCGTCATACAGGATGTTGATCGCCTTGATCGGCTCATCCGTCAGCTGCCCGACAAAGGCCCCGAGATGCCCGGCCAGCTTCAGCCACGGCCCCATCACCTTGGCCTCTTCTGCCGTGACAGACGGCATGTTCAGCGCGTTGGACACGGCTCCGGTCAGCAGATAGTCCGACATCTGCTCGGCCACCTGCACCGCCACGTTCTCCTGCGCCTCGCGGGTCGAGGCGCCCAGGTGCGGCGTCACCACCACGTTGGGCAGGCCGAACAGCGGGCTGTCGGTGGCCGGCTCCTGGGCGAAAACGTCAAACGCCGCCCCGGCCACCCGGCCCGATTTCAGCGCCTCCGCCAGCGCCTCTTCATCGACCAGCCCGCCACGGGCGCAATTGACGATCCGAACCCCCGGTTTCAGCTTGGCAATCGCCTCGGCCGACAGGATATTGCGGGTCTTGTCGGTCAGCGGCACGTGAAAGGTGATGAAATCGGCCTGCGCCAGCAACTCGTCCAGCTCTACCTTGGTCACGCCCAGCTTGTCGGCGCGCTCTTCGCTCAGGAACGGGTCATAGGCGATGACCTTCATCTTCAGCCCCAGCGCGCGCTCGGCCACGATCGACCCGATATTGCCGGCGCCGATGATCCCCAGCGTCTTGCCGGTCACCTCGACCCCCATGAAGCGCGATTTTTCCCATTTCCCGGCATGGGTCGATTCGTTGGCCAACGGGATCTGTCGCGCCACCGCCAGCATCAGCGCAATCGCATGTTCGGCGGTGGTGATCGAGTTGCCGAACGGTGTGTTCATCACGATCACACCCTTTTTCGAGGCCGCCGGAATATCGACATTGTCCACCCCGATCCCGGCGCGGCCGATCACCTTCAGGTTGGGCGCGTTGTTCAGCAGTTTTTCGGTGACCTTGGTGGCCGAGCGGATGGCCAGGCCGTCGAACTCACCGATCGCCTTGAGCAGGGCAAGTTTGTCCTTGCCAAGATCGGGCTCAAAGGTGACGTCGATGCCGCGGTCGCGAAAGATCTGCACGGCGGTTTCGGAAAGCTTGTCAGAGACGAGTACTTTGGGGGCCATGATGGGCTCCATTTCTGTTTTGTACGTTTTCAGGGGACAAATTGTACGAATTGTACGAAAGGCGTATGTCAGGCGGCTTTCGACTGTTCGGCGATCTCGGCCTCGAACGCCCAGGTCAACCAGGGCATCAGCGCCTCCAGATCGGCGGTCTCGACCGTGCCGCCGCACCAGATGCGCAGCCCCGGCGGGGCGTCGCGATAGGCGCCGATGTCATAGGCCACGCCTTCGGTTTCCAACCGTTTGGCCACGGCCTTGGCAAAGGCGGCACCGTCCCTGATCCGGGCATCGGTGAATTTCAGGCAGACGCTGGTGTTTGAGCGCGTGGCCGGGTCTTCCGCCAGGAAATCGATCCAGTCGTTTTCGGCCACAAACGTCTCTAACACGGCGGAATTCGCGTCTGCCCGGGCGATCATGCCCGGCAGGCCCCCCACAGATTTCGCCCAGTCGAGCGCTTGCAGATAGT
>JALSJL010000405.1 GCA_026989405.1 Marinosulfonomonas sp.
TCATGGTGGTCGGTTGCCGATGGCTCTGATCGGTGCGTCCGAGCCGGTTCCCGTGCGCTATGAAACACCGGTGCCCTCGGCCCAGGTCAAGTCGGCGGTGTTGCTTGCCGGGTTGAATGCGCCCGGGAAAACCGTTGTGATCGAGCGCGAAGCCACGCGCGATCACACCGAAAGGATGTTGGCGGGCTTCGGGGCTGACATCGCCATTGAGGAGGGCGATCAGGGCCGCGTCATCACGCTTGTGGGGCAGCCGGAACTACGGCCACAAGCCATTGACGTCCCGCGCGACCCGTCGTCTGCGGCATTTCCGGTCTGTGCGGCGCTCATTGTCGAGGGTTCCGACATCACGGTTCCGGGTGTCAGCCGGAACCCGACGCGCGACGGGCTGATCACCACGCTTCTCGAAATGGGTGCAGATATCGAATTTCGCAATGAACGGGAAGTCGGTGGCGAGCCGGTGGCGGACCTGCGCGTTCGGCATGGTGAACTGCAGGGTGTGGACGTGCCGCCGGAACGCGCCGCCAGCATGATCGACGAGTTTCCAATTCTTGCCGTGGTTGCCGCCAACGCCCGGGGCCTGACCACGATGCGCGGCGTCGGTGAACTGCGGGTCAAGGAAAGCGATCGGATCGACGCCATGGCGCGCGGGCTGGAGGCTTGCGGCGTCAGCGTGGAGGAAAGCAGGGACACATTGAAGGTTCAGGGCCGGGGGCTAGGCGGTGTGCCCGGAGGGGCCACCTGCGCGACCCATCTGGATCATCGAATTGCCATGGCGTTTCTTTGCCTGGGCATGGCCGCCGGAAAACCCGTGAAAATTGACGATGGTGCACCGATTGACACGTCATTCCCGACATTTGGCCCGCTGATGGAAGCCCTTGGAGCGCAATTTGTGCGCAACAACACATGACCCGCCCGGAGGTGGCGTTCTGGGCGCTCTTGGCGGCGACGGCGGCGGTCTTTCTGGCAATGGCCTTTTGGTCTGTCCCAAGGCTTGAGGATCATGCGTCGGGCGATCTGCCATTTGATGTGCGCTTGTTGGGCTATTCATACGAAGAGGCACGCGACTATCTGGCCAGGCTGGGGCGGGAAGGGCGAATATTTTACCTGAACGTGCAATGGCGGCTCGATTCGGTCTTTCCGGCCTTGCTGGCTCTGACGCTGGGGTTCGCATTGCCGTGGCTTTACCCCGGGGCTGGTCCATGGGGCCGGGCTGTGCTTATTGTCCTGGCCTATGCAGGCGCGGTTTTCGACTATGTGGAAAATTACCACATCGCCAGCATGATGATTGCCGGGCCAGATCTGTTGACGCAAGATACGGTTGCTGCGGCAAGTCGCGCGAGCATTTTGAAATGGGTGTTTGACGGGCTTGCGTTCATGGTCTGTCTGATTGGCGTGCTGCGTCTTGTTTCAGGTGCCGGCCGACGCCGAAAAAGATCGGTGAACTCATGAAATTCACAGTAGCAATTGACGGACCGGCCGCAGCCGGGAAAGGCACGATTGCCCGCGCGCTTGCTGAACATTTCGGGTTTGCCTATCTCGATACCGGTTTGCTCTACCGGGCGGTCGGAAAGAAAATGCTGGCGGGCCAGGACCCGGTTTCGGCTGCGAAAAGTCTGACCGAAGCAG
>JALSJL010000406.1 GCA_026989405.1 Marinosulfonomonas sp.
AAAACCCTTCCGTCATCATTCACCTCCGGCTCGTTTTCCCGCAGTGAACCAGACAGATATCGAAAAATCAAAAGGTTGATTAGGTTTTAACCCTAGGGCCAGGACCCTAGGACACCGTCGGGTCGGCAGCCACATGCACCAGCGTCGGGCCGGTCCGTTCAAGCGCGCGCAAAAGAGCGGTGGAAAAGGCCGCGGGATCGTCGCATTTTTCGTAGGCGATATCATAGCTTGCCGCCAACAGCCCAAAATCCGGATTTCGGGCGATCACCGCGTTTGGCTTGATCTGCGACCTCACCATGCAGTCTTCTATCTCTTTCAGTTTTCCGTTGTCCCACAGCACGATGACCATCGGCAGCGACAACTCTGCGACGACGCCGAGTTCCTGAATGGTATATTGGAATCCATAGTCCCCGGCGACCGCCACGACAGGCCGGCCACCAGACGCCATGCAGCCGCCAATGGCCGCAGGCAGGGCGTATCCCAAAGTGCCAAACCCAAACGGGTGATGCCACAGCCCCGGTTCGGACATCGGGTAGATTTCCTTGGCGACATAGGCAAACTGCGTCATGTCCGAATAGATCTGGATATCGTCCGGCAATGTCTGCCGCATCGCGTCGACAAAAGGCGCTATTGCGGGCCGTTCCGCCAATGTCTGCGACCGGAATGCCGCACGCGCCGCCTGCAGGTCGGCCGCTGTCCATCTCGGGTTGTGCTTTTGCAAAAGCTTGTTCAAGGCCGGCAAGGCATGTTCGGCGCGCGCCTCGATCCGGATGTCGGCATTGTGAATATCATCCAGAACAGCACGGTCGAGATCAATACGTGCAAGCGTTGCCCTGTGTCCAAGCTCCGCGCGCCAAAGGTCAACCTCGGCCAACTCGCTGCCGACCACAACAACGACATCGGCCTGTTCCAATATCTCCTGGCTGCCGGGTCGCGCAAGGGTCGCCCCAAGGTTCAGGGGATAGGCGGTATCGACCACGCCGCGCCCGGCGTAGGTTGTAAAGGCCGCCGCACCGCTCAGTGCGAGCGCTTCGCGCGCGGCCGCTGAGGCGTTTCTTGCCCCGCCCCCGAAAATGAACACAGGGCGGTCGGCGTGATTGATGATCGAGGCCAGTTCGCCGATTGCATCCTGTTGTGGCGCTGCGGCCTGCACGGCCCCGGCCGCCCACGGTTGTGTCTTTCCGTCATCCCAGCCCGGACCGGCCAGGACATCGATCGGGATGGTGATGTGTTTGGGGCGTGGCCTGCGCGCCTCGAACTCGCCAAAAGCCCGGTCAAGCAGCGCACGTGCATGACAAGCATCGCGGGCCATTTCCGACCAGTCGCAAACCGCTTCGCCCGCCCCTGTCTGGTCGCGCATCTGATGCAACTGGCCTGGCATGGCGCTGTCTGGCGGAAGGCAAGATGAGATCACCAGCAGCGGAACACTGTCGGTCCAGGCCTGCCCCATCGGGGTCATGATATTCGTGACGCCGGGGCCGGTTATCACGAAAGCGACGCAGGGTTTGCCCGACGCCCGGGCATAGCCGTCGGCCATGAACCCGGCCCCCTGCTCATGGCGCGCCAGAACATGCTCGATCCCGGCAGCCTCGATGCCCCGGTAAAGCTCGATGTTGTGGACACCCGGAATGCCAAAAACCACGTCAACGCCGTGTTGTTTCAGATACCGCGCTATCGCGGCCCCAAGTGAGATATCAGACATCAACCCCTCCAGAACCCGCGCGTGAACAGAACATAAACCGTCAGCAACTCAAGCCGCCCGATCAGCATCGCGGCCACCAGTATCCATTTCGCCGTGTCATTGAGCGGCGCAAAGTTGCCAGCCGGTCCGATGATCGGCCCCAGGCCCGGACCGATATTGGCAATCGCGGTGGCCGCCCCCGAAACAGAAGTGATGAAATCCAGCCCCGTCAGCGCCAGCAACACCGCAATCACGCCAAGTGACACGATGAACAGCACGAAAAAGGCCATGACTGACGACAAGACACCATCGCCCACCCGGCGCCCGCCATAGCGCACGAAAAACACGCCGTGCGGTGAGTGAATGCGCCGGATCTGCGCCCGGATTGCAGAAAACAGCAATTGATACCGGAAAACCTTGATCGAACAGGCAGTTGACCCCGCACACCCGCCGACAAGGCCCATGAAAAAGAACGTGGCAACCGGAAATGCCCCCCATGACCCATAGTCTTCGCTGGCAAAACCCGTCCCGGTCAGGATCGACACGACGTTGAACAGGGCCTGGCGAAACGACTGTTCGAGCGAACCGGGCGAAAAGGCAATCTGCCACAAGGCGATGACCATGACGAAGACCGCAGCGGTTGCCAGGAACACCCGGATCTGGATGTCCTGAAGCAACGGGCGCGCCGACCCCGCCAACAATTGCACGTAGCGCACGAACGGCAAGGCCGCCGCCAGCATGAACAACGAGGCTACATATTCGGTCGCCGGCGGAAACTCGGCAAAAGAATGGTCGTAGTTGGCCATCCCGCCGGTTGCGAGGGTTGTCATCGCGTGGGTAACGGCATCAAACGGCTCCAGCCCGATCACCAGGTAAGACAGCGCGCAGGCCACCGTCAGTCCAAAGTATGCCACCGAAATCTGAGACGCGATCTCGGCCGCCCGCGGCAGGATCTTTCCGAATGTATCGAAGGCTTCGGTCCGAAAGACCTGCATGCCCCCAACGCGCAGTTCAGGCAGAAAGACCATCGCCACGATGATGATCCCGATACCTCCGAACCACTGCATCATGCCGCGCCAGAACAACAGCCCGCGCGGCAGGTGCTCCAGCCCCTCGAAGACAGTCGAGCCGGTAGTGGTCAGGGCAGATGTCGCCTCGAATATCGCATCGACCATGCTGGATTGCGTCGCGCCAAATAGGAACGGTAGCGCGCCGAAAAACGGAAGTGCAAGCCAGACGCCCGCCGTCAGCAGGAACGTCTGCTGGATGGACAGGTGGTCGCGCAGGCCGTTTGCGCAAGCCAACGCGATCGACCCGCCGATGACCATTGTGACAATCGCCGATTCAAGAAATGCCGGCCAATGGCCCGTTCCCGAAGCATAGTCGATCAGCAATGGAAAGAACATCGTCGCGCCCAGGGCGGCAACGAGCATGCCGATTACATATCCTACAGGGCGCAGGTCAAACATGGGCGCAAGGCTTGGCGAGGACTGTGCAAAGTGTCAAGCCGTGCTGTGCCATGTGCCTCGGCCGCATGACCTGCCCCATCCGGCGCCGCGCCGACCACGGCAGCCGTCAGCCGGTATGGAATAACGTGTTGAACAGCTTGGGATCCAGGCTTTCGTTGGCGAAGGTGTCACCCTCGATCAGGATCGACACCGCATCATGGCTGTGCAGGCTTTCCTGATGGCTGGCAATGATGCGGAAATCGCCGATGCGCTCATCGTTTTGCAAGGCTTCCGAAAACAGTCGCGCCGCGTCTTCGACGAAGATCGGGTTGGCGGCGTTGAGCTCGGCAAAGGCCTGCTCGTCTTCGCGCTTGACCATCACTTGCGTTTCCGTTGGCACCGCCTGGCGGCAATGGTCGATCAGGTCTTCGAACCAGAGGCATGGGCCGTCGCAGGCCATTTCAACCGACACGCGCGCCACCGAGCGTTGCGAGTGCGGCGTTGCAAGCTGGCCGCGTTGCTGGCGGGCATGTTCGGAAAGCTCCAGTGAACAGGGGCACGTCGAGGAATAGACGTAATCCAGGTGGATGATCTTCTTGCGCACGCCCCCCGTTTCCACCAGTTCCAGCGCGATATCGTAATATTGAAACCCCGAGAGGCCAGAGCGCAGGCTATCAACCCGCACCGGGAAAGAAAAGCGCATCTGGATACGGGCATCAAAACTCTCCAGATCGCTCTTGTATGCATCAAGAGCGGACTCTATCACATCGAAACTGAAGGTTTTTTCGGCATAGCGATAAAACGACCGCATGATCCGCGACATGTTGATACCCTTTTTGCCGGCGTCCAGGCTGACTGTGCCGGTCACCGAGGTTTCCAGCGTCAGATCGCCGCCGTCGCGGGTATGAAAATTGATCGGCAGCCGGAAATTGGAAATGCCCACATGCTCGATATGGCGCTTTGCGCCCTTGATCAGGCTTTCGGGGCCATTTTGCAGATCGGGCAGCGAGGCGCGGTAGGCTTCATCCACCTCGAATTCTTCCGGATAGGCGCGTATCAGGGCGGGGTAGTTCCCCAGTTCATGACCCGGCAAAAGACGCGAGATCGCCGGATGCAGATCGGCAATCTCGGTCGGGGTCGCGCTGGCGGCCCATTCCTTCAGGGTTTTCAGCGCCACTTCCGCCTCGTTGCGCTCTGGTGCCTTGTCGGCCTTGCCGGACTGGATGTTCATCGGGACTCCCCCATTTCTGTTCGCAACGCCAACTTAAACGCAGCGCCCTGCAATGCCAAACCCGCGTTGTGCTATTTTGGGCCGTCCGGCGCTCATGCCGCAGCAAGCGCCTGCAGAAGATCATCGATCAGGTCATCCTTGTCTTCCAGTCCGAACGACACCCGCACCAATCCCGGTGTGATCCCGAGCACATCTTTCTGATCATCCGGCAGGCGCTGGTGCGTGGTGGTCGCGGGATGGGTGATGATACTTTTTGCGTCGGCAAAATTATTAGATATGACAAATACTTGCAATGCATTCATAAAGCGAAATGCCGCCTCTTTTCCACCCCTGACATCAAGCGAAAGCACAGTGCCGCCGGCGTCCATCTGGGCGCGGGCCAGTTCGTGTTGCGGGTGGCTGGGGTGGTGAGGATACAAGAGCTGGCGCAGCTTTGGATGCCCGGCCAACGCATCGGCCGCGGACTGGGCTGTGTCGGTCTGTGCCCGCACCCGAAGGTCGAGCGTTTCGAGCGACTTCAGCATCACCCACGCGTTGAACGGGCTCATGGCGCCGCCGGTGTGCTTGGTGTAGGGCTCGATCTTGCCGCGGATCAGATCGCGACGGCCCAACACGACCCCACCAAGACAACGGCCTTGCCCGTCGACATGCTTGGTCGTTGAATAGACAACCAGATCGGCGCCGCTCTCCAGCGCGTAGGAATAAATCGGGGTCGCAAATGCGTTGTCCACGATCACCAACGCCCCGACCTCATGCGCCAGATCGCAAACCGCTTTCAGGTCGATAATCTCCAGGGTCGGGTTGGAAATCGACTCGAGGAAAACCGCCGAAGTATCCGGCCTGATTGCCTTTTTCCATTCTTCATCATCGCGCCCGTCGATCAGGGTCACCTCAACTCCGAAGCGCGCCAGAACGTCTTCGAGCACATAAAGGCACGATCCGAACAGGGCGCGCGACGACACCACATGATCACCGGCTTTCAGAACGGACATCAACGCCGCGTTGACCGCCGCCATGCCGGATGCGGTGGCAAAAGCGTCTTCGGCCCCTTCAAGCGCCGCAATGCGTTCTTCGAACATGCGCACTGTCGGGTTGCCGTAACGGGCATAGATGAACTCATCCTCGCCGGCCTGCCGAAACCGCGCCTCGGCAGCTTCTGCGCTGTCATAGACGAACCCCTGCGTCAGAAAGATCGCCTCGCTCACCTCGCCATACTGGCTGCGCCTTGTGCCGGCATGCACCAGCTTGGTGCGTGTCTTCCAACCCTTGTCCATCTGACGCCTCCCTTGCGCATCAAAAACCCCCGAACACATCAGAGTGCCGGGGGCGCGATGGTCCCTGACCTCTTTAGCGGCATGTTTTACGTGGCCCGCAATCCGGAGAACAAATCGCCACGGCACCCCGCCGATAACCCCAATGCACGGACAGGTCAATATTCCAGCGCGTTTTTGGGCTTGTGGCCGACGCGAAAAAGGCCATCTTGGAGGCAGAATTTGGAGGCACACAAATGACATCCCCGATAGAACTCTATTTCTGGCCCACGCCCAATGGCAAGAAGATCTCCATCGCCCTCGAAGAACTTGGCCTGCCCTACAACGTCAATTTCGTGAACATCGGCGCAGGCGACCAGTTCAAACCCGAGTTTCTGAAGATCTCGCCAAACAACCGCATGCCCGCCATCATTGACCCGGAAGGGCCGGACCGCCAGCCGATCTCGATCTTCGAAAGCGGCGCAATTCTGCAATACCTCGCACGCAAGACCGGAAATCTCTACGGCAGGAACGAGCGAGAGCAGACCGCAGTCGAACAGTGGCTGATGTGGCAGATGGGCGGTCTGGGGCCGATGTGCGGCCAGGCCCATCATTTCATCAAATACGCCCCCAACATGGACCCGCCCCATGATCTGCCATACGCCAAGGAACGCTACAAGAACGAGGTCGCGCGGCTATACAAGGTGCTCGACAAGCAATTGTCCGAAAACGAATATGTCGCGGGCGAGTTTCTGTCGATTGCCGACATCGCGATCTGGCCATGGTCGACAATCTGGGAAGGCCAGGGGCAAACCATGGACGACAAACCGAACATGAAACGCTGGCTCGATCTTGTCGGTGCGCGCCCTGCCGTGCAAAAGGGCGCAGCCCTTGGCGCGGATCAGACCTCAAACCTGCAGGACGACAAAAAGGCTCAGGAAATCCTGTTCAAGAAAAAGCCGTAAGCACTTCTTTTTCGTATAAATATCCCCGCCGGAGGCATGGCCCGCCATGGCGGGCCACCCTTTGTCAGGCATCATCTTCCTCATCCGGGTCCGGCTCGATCCCGTATTTTATCATCAGCCCGCCCTGCGTCATGAAAAACAGGAACACCGCCGCCGTCAGCCCGAAAGTCTTGAAATTCACCCAGGCGTCGGTTGAGAAATTGCGCCATATCAGTTCGTTGAGAATGGCCAGCCCGAAGAAAAACGCGGTGATGCGCTGCGTCAGCTTCGTCCAGCCTTCCGGCTTGAGCGGCATCACCTCGCCCATCATGAATTCAAGATAGGACTTGCCGCGCATCAAACCGAAGGCAAGCGTGCCTCCGAACAGCAGGTAGATCATCGTCGGCTTCATCTTGAAAAAGCGCTCATCGTTGAAATAGATGGTGAGGCTTCCAAAAATCACCACCAGCACCAGCGTCGCAATCTGCATCCGCGCGACCTTTCCGGTCAGGCGCCAGAGCGCAGCCGTGGACAGTGCAATCAAAGGGATGAAGATCGCGGTCACGACAATGAAGCCGGAATAGTCGGTTCCGCCGATGGAAAATGTCTCGTCGCGCAACCGGAAATAGAGAATGAAAAAAGCCAGGATCGGCCCCATCTCAAGGGCCATCTTCACGAATGGGTTGATCTTCTTTTCCGACATGCCTGTTCTTTCCTTCAGCCGCCCGTCTCTACTATCACGGCGCCCAGCGCAATCAACGCCATAAGCGCAAAACGGCGCAGGCCAACCGTTTCCTTCAGCACGAGCCAGCCAATCAGCGCGGCGAAAACCACACTGGTCTCGCGCAGGACAGCCGCCTCGCCAACCTTGTCCAGCCGCGTCGCCAGCATGATGCCGCCAAAACCCAGCAACGCAACAACCCCGCCGAAGATGCCACGCAGCGCCAGCGGGCCAGGCGCCGGTGGTTGCGCCATCTGGCGCCAGCGCAGGGCTGCGATGGTCGGCATGATGAACAGCCCTTCAAGAAAGAACAGCCAGGCAAGATAGGTGAACGGGTTGACAGCCGCACGGATGCCGCCCGCGTCCCAGGTCGTGTAAGCCGCAACGAAACCGCCTGTGAGCACCGCCAGCCCCAGCGCCGGCAGCAACGTTGCACGGTCGATGCGGATGGTCCGGATATTGTAAATGGCAAGCCCGAAAATACCGCTGACCAATACGGCCAGGCCAAGCCACTGCACACCGGAAAACGCTTCTCCAAACAGCAACCATGCCCCGATCACGGTAAAAACGGGACCGGTGCCGCGCACCACCGGATAGACCACGGTGAAGGCGCCGCGCCCATAGGCCATCGCCTGCACCAGCTTGTAGCCGGTATGGATGGCAATCGAGATCGCGAGAATGGGCCAAAGAGCCTTCTGCGGCCAGGGCACCAGGAAAAGAGCGATCGGCGCGGCCATCAGCCCATAGCTGAAATCCATCGCGCCGCGGCTGAGCCAGGGGTCATGCCGCCCTTTCTGCAGCGCGCCGAATACTGCGTGAAGCAATGCAGAGGCCAGCGCCAGCATCATCGCCAGCGTGCGCCCGGCCTCGGTGCCCTCGAGCGTGATCAGCCAGTCGCTCATGTGGCCTTGCCTCGACAGGGTGCAGCGCGGGCGCTAGGGTCGCGCGACGCCCGGACAGGAGACCGCCAGATGAACGAAGCCCTGACATCGGAGTTCATGTTCAGCACCGAACCGCTGCCGATGGTCGTTGTCGCCTTCCGTCTGGTCGCGGCGATGGTGCTGGGCGGGTTGATCGGCTTTGAAAGACATCTGCACAACAAGCCCGCCGGCATGCGCACGCACATGATGATTGCCCTTGCGGCCTGCGTATTCACGCTGGTGGCCTTCGGCATGATCACCACCGACTGGGGGGCCGATGTGGCGCGCGTCAAGTTCGACCCGCTGCGCCTGATCGCTTCCGTGACGTCGGGCGTGGCCTTTCTGGCGGCCGGCACCATCATCAACGCGCGCGGCCATGTCCACGGGCTGACGACGGGGGCCGGCATGTGGCTGGCCGGCGCGCTGGGGCTGGCCTGTGGCGCCGGGCAGATTCCGCTGGCGGCACTGGCAACCGTCATGGCGCTGATCGTCCTGTGGGTGTTGCGCCGTTTCGAAAACGATATTCCCGACCCACCCGACGACGGCAGGTGATCACCCCTCGGCCCCGGTCAGGGCGCGGGCGAATTCTTCGGGGTCGAACGGGGCAAGGTCATCAATCTGCTCACCAACCCCGATGGCATGGATCGGCAGGCCGAACTTGTCGGCCAGCGCGACCAGCACACCGCCCTTGGCAGTGCCGTCGAGCTTGGTCATCACAAGCCCCGACACATCCGAGAGTTTCTGGAACACTTCGACCTGGTTCAGCGCGTTCTGCCCGGTCGTGGCATCGAGCACGAGGATCGTGTTGTGCGGCGCGGTCTCGTCCTTCTTGCGGATGACGCGGACGATCTTGGCCAGTTCCTCCATCAGGTCGGCGCGGTTCTGCAAACGGCCGGCGGTGTCGATCATCAGCAGGTCGGCGCCGTCTTCCTGCGCCTTTGTCATCGCATCAAAAGCCAGCGACGCCGGGTCCGAGCCCTCGGGCGCGGTCAGCACCGGCACCCCGGCGCGTTCGCCCCAGACCTGAAGCTGCTCAACCGCAGCGGCGCGGAACGTGTCGCCGGCGGCGATCACCACCTTCTTGCCGGCGGCCTTGAACTGGCTGGCCAGCTTGCCGATGGTCGTGGTCTTGCCCGACCCGTTCACGCCCACAACCAGCACCACCTGCGGCTTTTGCGGGTAAAGCGGCATGGGTTTGGCAACCGGCTCCATGATGCGGGCGATCTCGTCGGCCAGAAGCTGCTTGATCTCGTCGGCCGAGAGTTTCTTGCCAAACCGCCCCTCGGCAAGATTGGCCGTGACACGAAGGGCGGTATCAACCCCCATGTCGGCACTGATCAACAGCTCTTCGAGGCTTTCCAGCATATCGTCATCCAGTTCGCGCCGGATGACCTTTTTCTTCTCCTTGCGGCCCAGCATGCGACCAAACAGGCCGGGTTTCTTCGCGCCCGCATCCGCTTCGGCCTCATCCAGCGCGGCAAGCACCGGAGCCACCGTCGACAGCGGCGCTCCGGGCGTCAGGGCCGGCGCCTCCGCGTGCGGCTGTGGTTCGGCTGCGGCGTCTGCTTCTGCGGCGTCTGCTTCTGCGGCGTCTGCGGCTGCGCGCGCCTGCGCGGCTTCGGCCCTTTCGGCTTCGGCCCGTTCGCGCTCGGCCTGTTCGGCCTGCGCCTTTTCACGGGTGACCCGCGCACGGGCAGCAGCGTCTTCCTCGGCTTTCGCCCGCGCCGCCTGTTCTTTTTCGACCAGATCACGCGCCGCTTTCTCCTGGTCCTGACGCGCGCGTTCCGCCTGCAACGCTTGCTGCGCGGCGCGGTCGGCCTGCTCGCTTTTCTCGCGTGCGTTCTGCTGCGCCCGTTCAGCCGCAGCCATGCGCTCGCGTTGGTCACGCGCCTGACGCTCTTGCGCCTCGCGTTCGCGCTTTTCGCGCTCGATTTCCTGCGCACGGATTTCTTCATCTCGCGCCTGCTGCTCGCGTGCGCGCGCCTCCTGAAGCGCGCGTTCCCGGTCCGGCGCGGCCTCCTGATCCTGGGCCGGTTGCCGGGCGGCTTCCTCGGCCGCAGGCGCGCCTTCGACGATTTCTTCGACCTCTTCCTCGACGCCACCGTCACCAACGATGGCATCCAGCCCTTCCTCGAGCTTTTGGGAGGACTTGAACAACTTGTTCTTGAGCTTCTTGAAGAAAGACATGCGCGAGACTCCGTGTGACCAAGCTCACTTAATCTGTCTTGGCAGCCATTGGAAGGGCGTCAGGCCGCCATGACACCCCACAAGATCGCGCCCTGCCCGCAGATGTATAACGCCCAAAGCAGCCAACCGACCGGGCGGCGCAGGGAACTGTCCGGCGCAAGCCGGAACCGCTGGACCGCCAGCACGAGGTCCGACAGCACAAAAGCGACAGCCCCAAGCGTGGCCAGCCGATACGACGCCGGCAAGGTGAGCGCGGCCAGCATCATCGCGCCGATCAGCACAATATAGGCGCGCACCGGCCAACGCAGCACGCCGGTGTGCGGGGCCAGCCACAACTCGCAGGACAACGCCAGGACGACAAAGGCCAGCGCCGGGCCCGGCGCGGTGACAAAAGCGGCCCAAAGCGGCTGACCGGACAGTGACAGAAACAGCAGCGCAAAAAGCACATGCGCCAACGCAAAACTTGCCAGGCCGTAAAGAAATGCCTGCTGGCCGGGCCGCGACAGGGCAAAGTCACCAAGCGCCGACAGCAGCAACGCACCGGAAAGCCAGGCGGGCGCACCGGCAATGATCGCGGCCAACGCAAGACAGGCAAGCGGCAGCGTCTTGATCACCGACCGCCGCCAGTTTGGGCGCGCGTCGCTCAGCCGAAAATACGCAAGCGCCGAAAGGCCGCCAAGCAGTGCCAACGCCATCCCAGGTGCGTTCATATCCGGCTCCTTTCCATCCGCTCCGTGCCTATGGCATTTTTCGCGTGAAAAGGTAAAGACTTGCCCATCGCGACCGATGGAGTTGGAAAGTGAAACCACGGGTAGCCCTTTTCGCGCTGGCGACGCTGGCACCGGTGCCGCTGCTGACGGCAGGTGCGCTGGCAGGTGGCGGCTGGGCGGTGGCTGCATTGATATACATGACGGTATTTGCATTCTTGATGGACCAGTTGGTGTCCGTGGCGCTTGGGGCAGAAGAGGACGGCAGGGAATTCCCGGCAGCCGACAGCC
>JALSJL010000407.1 GCA_026989405.1 Marinosulfonomonas sp.
CATCGGTGATCATCTGCAAGACAGAATCGATCCACCCGCCATAGTAGCCGGACACACCCCCAATGATCAGGGCCAGGACAAAAGCAATGAGAACACCGATTGTGCCGACAGCCATCGAGGTCTTGATCGCATGGAAGGTGCGGGAAAAGATATCCTTGCCGGTCCCGTCGGTGCCAAACAGGTGGATCTTCCCTTCGTCGACACCGAACAGATGTCTGTCAAAGCGCATTCCGAAAAGTTTGTATTTGTCACCTTTGGGCAGGAAGGTCAGGTAGCGACGTTTTTCGCGGTTCTCCTTGCTGACCCATCGAAAATTTGTCTTTATCGACCGCTCGCGTTCATAAGTGTATACGAAGGGCCGGATCGAAAAGCCGTTCTCATCCCAGAATTTCGGGATTTGCGGCGCGCCGTTCACATAGTCCTTGTCACGGCCCGCAATCGTCGGGTCATAGGGCGTCAGAAACGGCGCGAAAATTCCCGACAGGATCAGGATGACCAGCACCCAGGCGCCGACCATCGCGGCTTTCTGTTTCTTGAAGCGGGTCCAGATCAGTTGCCCTTGAGAGGCCGTGAAATAGGCTTCCTTGAGCTTCTGATCGACATTTGTGTCTTTGCTTGCGGTCGCTGTCATGGCCCCTATCCCATTATCGACCGACGCACGCGCGGGTCTGTCAGTGCCAAGATCATGTCGGTGACGAAATTCAGCGCAACAATACTGGCCGTCAGAAGAAAGATGATGGCACCGGCAAGTTGCTGGTCGTTCGACCTTGCCAGGGCTTCGATCAGCAACGCTCCGGCCTCGGTCAATGTCAGGATAAGCGCGACAATGGGAAGCTCATTGAAAATCCGGTTCAGATCGAAGCCAAGCGAATTGATGATCGGACCCAAAGCATGACGCGCCGGATAGCGCCACAGCAGCCTGCGCCCGGCAACCCCCCGCGCTTCGGCCGCCGTCACATAGAGCTTGCCAATTTCGTCCGACATCAGCGCCCGCACAGTCTGAATTGCGAATGCGGTTGCAGACCAGCCAAGAATGAAAACCGGCAGCCACGCGTGTGACAGGAAGTCTTTCACCCGCGGCCAGGACCAGGCCGCATCGCGAAATTCTTTCGAGAACAGACCGGTCAGGCTTTCACCGAACATGACGGTCGAAAACAGCATGATCATCAGGGCCAGAAGAAAGTTCGGCAGGGCAAGACCCAGGTAGCTGACCAGGCGCAATGTGTTATTGAGCACCGGGCTGTTCGAGGTGGCCGAGATGATGCCGACGGGGATGGCAATCAGATAGGCCAACGCCAGCGCGCTCAGGCAAATCGCAAGGCTCACATAGAATTTTTCGCCCAGAAGCTGCGCGATATTCAGACGCAGAATGCAGCTGTCACCGAAATCTCCCTGGAAGGCATTGATGATCCAGGAGCCCCAGCGAACCAGATAGGGCCGGTCAAGACCAAGGCGAACGCGCTCGGCTTCAATGTCGGCAACAGAAATGCCGGAGCCCTGAGTGTTCTTGAACGCCAGGTAGCGCTCGGCACAGTCGCCGGGAACAAGTTCCATCAGGGAAAAGACGATAAAGGAAACGACGACCAGCGTAATGATGGCAAAAATGGCCCTCACCGCCGCGAATCGCAGGAATTGAGTCATCGCGTTTTCTCCCCGTGCCCGGCCTGGCGCAATGCCTTTGTCTGCCGGTGCAATTCTTGATCTCGGGCAGCGTATCAGCCGCCCGAGACAGTTTCATGACTTTCCTGACCTATTCGTCGAGATACCACTGTTCCGCGCGGTAAGGCGTGGTCCGGTAATACTCATATGACTGGGTCTTGAACTCGGGAAAGTTCTTGAGATTGTTGTTGTGGTAGATCGGCGCCGGTGCCTGGATGGCCCCGATGAACAGCAGGTTCTCGGTGATGTTCGCAACCAGACGCGCACCAAGCTCATCCGACGTTGCCGTACCGGGAAGCGTCGACTGGAAGGCCGTGATGTCTTCCATCAACTGCTTCACATATTCCGGCGGCTCGACACCGCTGCTGCCGTTGCTGTCAACCCATTCGGCCCACAGCATGCCATTGCGAACCCCGAAGTAGTTCTCGAACGGCGGCACCCAAAGCTCGTTGTTGCCCATCACGATCGCCAGCGGCTGCGACTTGCGCCACATCATGATGTCAAGCTGGTTGGAAGATTGCGCCGAACGGTATTCATCCGGGGTCACTTCCTTGACGGTGGTCTGGATGCCCACCTCCGACCAGTTCTGACCGACAAGTTCAACCAGTTGCCCCGCCACGCCCTGGGTCGAGAACTGCATGTTGACGATCAGCTTTTCGCCGTTGGGAAGTTCGCGGAACCCATCGCCGTCGACGTCTTTCATGCCAAGCTCGTCAAGCAGGGCATTTGCCGCCGTCGGATCGTATTCGATCTTGTAGGCAGGCCATTTCGGGTCGACGAAACTTGGCGCCGGAGAGAAGCCGATATATTGCCGCGGCGCGCCAAGACCGAAGAAGGCGACTTCATTGATCTCATCGCGGTTGATCGCAATCGACATGGCTTCGCGGAAACGCAGATCTCCGAAGACCTTCCGCTTTTCGGGATCTTCATGGGTGACATTGAATGCAAAGACCGGGATCGTGATTTCCGGTTTCAGATCAACGGTATAGTTACCCTTTTCCTGGTTCTCGAGAAGCAGCGGGGCCGAGGGCAACTGCAGGGACTGTGCCTTGTAGTCGACTTCCGCGTTCACCAGCTTCAGGATGCGAACCTCGTTCTCATTGACGAAAATCTCATCCTGCTCGCTGATATAGGGCAGTTGGTTTCCAGCGGTATCCACCTGGAAATAAAACGGGTTGGCAACCAGATGGCGGCCTTCCGTGCTTTCGGAAACCAGAATGTGGCTTTCCAACGTGGGCATCGTATTGGCCGGCAATTTGTCAAGCTTGTCGGGCGAATTCAACATCGGTGTGGGCGTATCCGTCCAATCCGAGCTGCCATAATACGCTGCAATCACGGCGTATCCATCTTCGAAACCCATCGACTGAGCCAGTTTGTCGGCATCCGGGTTGATGTCGGGATGGAACTGCCCAAGGAAGTGCTTGGGTTGAAAACCCTGCGCATAGGAGGTTGCAAAGTGCGCCAGCAGGCCGGGCTTGGGCGCCGGAAGCTCAAAGCGCACGGTTTGCGGGTCAACAACCACGACGTTCATCCGCTCGCCGGCAACAAGGACGTAGTCCTTGGGCTTCTCGATCACGTTCGAATCAAGCGCCAGGTTGTCATACCAGAACTTGACGTCCTCCGCCGTGAAGGGCTTGCCGTCCGACCACTTGTGGCCCTTGCGCAGAAAGAAAGTCAGCTCGGTAAAGTCGTCGTTCCACTCCCAATCCTTGGCGATATCGGGCACGATGGTCTGGAGATCATCGGCAAAGCGCACCAGGTTGACGTGGCGCACTGAAAGGAAGTCCGATGTGCCGGCTTCCGTCGCGTTGGAAAGCACATCGAAAACGCCGCCGTATTTCCCAATCTCGTCATAAGGGGCGACGACAAGCGGCTCTTCCGGAAGCCGCTCGGCAACCGGCGGCAATTCGGTCGGGTTGCCACGGATCTTTGCGTTCAATGCAGCGATATCCGGATTTTCCGAAAATTCCAGTTCGCAGCCGCCAAGGCCCTGAAACTCAACCAATTCATATTGCTGGGGGTATTTACCCGGCGCGACACCTTGCATGTCGTTGACTGTCACCGGGGGGCAACCGGCATTTGCCGTCGCAACCAGCGCAATAAGCGCCACCCCGGAATAAAGTACTCGTTTCATGGAAAATTCTCCCTTTTGTTGGTTCCTTGGGACTCGTGACAGCCGAGCTGCCCGATCCCTTTTTTCTTCATTATTGTAACGCCAGTGTGAATTCAGACGCGGGAATTGTTCTTTTTGTTGCTGTTCCCCCATTTTATCGCTGCACACAAAACTATCTGGCGACAAAGGCGATTCTGTCAAATCAAACCCGCTTTTGCCTTTGAAGAGAGTTGTACAGCCCATGTTGGTCTGTCAACTTATTTTCAGCAGCATCAGTTACTTATGATGCCAACAAGTGCGGATGAATTCATAATGCCAAAACTGGGGAAACTTTAAGGCCAGAGTCTCGTTGTCTTCATTGAAACGTGCTGGCTCCTTGACGGAAATTCCGAGCCTGAAAACCAAAACGGCCGCAGTAGCAAGACTGCGGCCGTTCCGAAAAACCCATTTTGTTGTCGTCAGGGCTTCTCGCCCCGCGCCAGACGCGCGTTGATGTCGTTGATGACGGCGGGAAGCTCAACGAGAGAGTCGATCACATAATGGGCCCCCGACTGCTCCAGCAGCTTGCGTGAATGTGCCATACGTCGCGCCATTTCCGCTTCGCTCAGCGTTGCTTCTTCATCAAGCGAGTTGATGTTCATGTAGTTCGAATATCGCACCAGCCCGACACCCCAGCAGCCGGCGTTCAATGCTTCGCCCACACCCGAAGTGGTATCATCGCACTTCACAACAGAGCGCACATCGTCCACATCAAGCAGGTCCAGATTGCGGAACACCATGTGCGGTTTTGGTCGCGCGCCGTGCTCGACTTCGTCACCGGCAACGGTTGCGTCAAGTTTCAGCCCCTGTTTCTGGCAATCCTCATGCAGCACATCGACCATGGCACGCGTGAAGCCCGTTGAGGCCCCAAGCTTGATCCCCTGGCTTTGCAGATCAAGACACACGTCCTTCACGCCGGGCAGCAAGGTCGTGTATTTTCGCAGGCAAGCCAGTTGCGCGGGCACAAAGTCCTTGAACATCGCATCCACGTCCGACTGGTCGGGATACTTTCCCTTGACGGACTTCCAGCGCTCGGCAATCATCGGATCTTCCGTCAATGCCTTGATGTGCAGATCCTTGCGCAGCCCCATCGGGCCGCGGGCTTCTTCCATGGTAATGTCAACGCCCTGGTTCTTGAAGACCTCGACAAAGACCACCGCCGGCGCGATCACATAGGCATCGGCAAGCGTGCCGCTCCAATCGAGGATCACGGCCTTGATCTTGCCGCGATACTGACGCTGATAAGTGTATTCGGAGAAGTTGCTCATTTCGATT
This sequence comes from Marinosulfonomonas sp., assembly GCA_026989405.1. Taxonomy (GTDB): domain Bacteria; phylum Pseudomonadota; class Alphaproteobacteria; order Rhodobacterales; family Rhodobacteraceae; genus JAJRUE01. The sequence goes on from JALSJL010000407.1 coordinate 5,087, forward strand.
TTCCCTTTGGTGGCATTTCCTGGTTGATTTTCAATTGGCCAACTTTGCACGCTCTCGGATTGCTGCCTGAGAAGGCGCGGCACTGGTCACGTTCATGTCTTTCAACGCCTCACCCGCGGCGCGAACAACCTGACGCATCACGTTTTCGTCCATTTGTCCGATGCACCCGATGCGGAAGCTGTCGACCTGGGTGAGTTTTCCCGGATAGATGATGAAACCGCGCTGCTTCATGGCGTCATAAAACTCTGCAAACCTGAACGACGGGTCTGCGGGGCAGAAAAAGGTCACGATGATTGGCGACAGCCAGTGGTCATCCAGCAGAGTTTCAAACCCGAGTTTGCGCATCCCGGAAACCAGCACATCCCGGTTTCGCCGGTAGCGTGAACCGCGCCCGGCAACACCGCCTTCGGCCTGATGGGCCCGCAGCGCCTCAAGGAAAGCCGCCACCACATGCGTGGGTGGTGTAAAGCGCCATTGGCCGGTCTCATTCATGGTCTTCCACTGCGCATGAACATCCAGGGAAAGTGAATGACTGCGCCCCCGCGCGGCCTGAATCGCATCATTTCGGGCGATGACAAAGCCAAACCCCGGCACGCCCTCGATACATTTGTTGGCGGATGACACCATCGCCTCAAACGGGATATCGCAAACCTGCAGGGGTATAGCGCCAAAAGCGCTCATTGAATCCACCAACAGTTTGCGCCCTGCATCGCGCACCGCATCCGAAATCTCCTGCAGCGGGTTGAGAATGCCCGAGCTGGTCTCGCAATGCACCGCAACGACATGTGTGATGTCAGGGTCGGCCGCCAGGGCCGCAGCAACCTCATGCCCGCGCGGAGGCAAGTAGTCACCCTTGTCAATCACACTGTGCGCCCGCCCGAGATATCGCAGGGTTTCCGCGGCTCGCTGGCCATAAGCGCCATTTGCAAGCACCAGCGCCTTGCCATCCCGGGGCACGAAACTTCCCAGCATCGCCTCGACCGCAAAAGTCCCGCTGCCCTGCATCGGAACACAGTCATGGTCTTCAGCGCCAGGCCCGACCATCTCGAGCAGTCGCGTCCTCATGCCGGCCGTCATCACCCGAAAGTCATCATCCCAGGACCCCCAGTCGCGCAACATGGCCTCTTTTGTCGCGAATGATGTCGTCAGCGGCCCCGGCGTCAGCAGATACGGTTCCCCCATGCGGGGCGCTTCGATTTGTTCTGGCTGATCCGGCATTCTGGATCCTTGCTTTGAAAGAGGCGTTGACGCTGTCTAGCCAAGAGCGAATACATATGTAAAATCGTTAATAAAGATCATACCATCGATTTTTCTTATATCAAGGAAATCGCCATGAAATACGTCCAGCTACGCGCCTTTCATCATGTCGCCCTTCATGGAAGCTTTTCGCGCGCGGCCGACGCCCTGGGTCTGACCCAGCCGGCGGTCTCCGACCAGGTTCTGTCATTGGAGCAAGCCTATGACGTCTTGTTATTTGACCGTCGCAAAAAGCAGATTGCGCTGACAGAACAGGGCGAAAGTCTGCTGCAGATAACCCGCCCGATGTTCGAGCTGGAATCGCATGCAGCCGAATTCTTGACAGCGTCGCGCGCCTTGACATCGGGTGAGCTGCGCGTGGTCGCCGATTCAGCCTTCCATGTCACGGAAGTTCTCAGCCGTTTCCGGTCTCGCTACCCCAAGGTTCACATTACCCTCCGGTCGGGCAACTCGCAGGACGTCGAAACGGCGCTTGCCGGATATCACGCCGATATAGGGGTGCTGGGCAGTTCGGTTCACTCGCAACGGTTTGAAAGCATTGCCCTGGGGGCCAGCCCGATCATCGCATTTGCGGCCAGGTCATTGCCAGACCTGCCCGCAGGCGCCACCGAACTGGCCGACCTGGCGGCGTTTCCGTTGGTGTTTCGCGAAGTTGGCTCAAAGACCCGGCAGAAACTGGAGGACCGCGCGCGCCAGCTCGGCGTGACCCTGCGCCCTGCCATCGAAGCCGAAGGGCGCGAAGCGGTGCGAGAGATCGTGGCGGCCGGTGGCGGCATCGGCTTTGTGTCCCGGGCCGAGTTCGGCAATGACGGCCGTCTTGCACAAATTCCGATTGCCGGCCCGGCAATTCTCATGACGGAAACCGTCGTTTGCCTTTCCCAGCGCAGGGACGTTCGGATGATCCGTGCATTCATGACGATTGCCGGCAAGTATGGCACCAGAGACTAGCTTTTCACCCTGATCATGTCCGGATCATGAAAAGACTTCAATGCGATCTCGCAGGGCACACGACTGCCGGCGACCTCCAGTTCGTAAACGCCTGACAGGACATAGCCAGCATCAACGCCGTCCGGGTTGCGGACATACCCGTACCCGATCGATTTCCCGAGCGTGTGCCCGAACCCCCCGGAGCTCAGCCATCCCGCCCGCTTGCCATTGCGATAGATCGTCTCGCGGCCATGCAGCACGACTTCCGGCGACGCAAGAAATCCGGCCATCATTTTCTTCGTGCCATCGCGCCTTTGGGCCTCCACCGCTTCCCGACCAAGGAAATTCACGCCCGATTTCATTTTTACGGCCCAACCAAGCCCAGCTTCATCCGGCGTATGGTCCGGGCCGATATCCGACCCCCAGGCGCGATAGCCTTTTTCCAGGCGCATGGTTTCAATGGTGCGGTAGCCCGCATCGCAAAGACCATGCCCCGCGCCGGCCTCAAACAGTGCATCGTAGACGGTTTGGGCGTATTCGACCGGCAAGTGCAATTCCCACCCCAGTTCCCCGACATAGGTCACTCGCAACGCCAGGACCGGGCAACCGGCGATACCGATCGTTTGCGCGGTTGCGAACGGAAAGGCCTGATTGCTTACATCATCGCGAGTTGCCGCCGACAGAATGTTGCGCGCCTTGGGCCCCATCAGCGAAAGCACCGCGTTGGCCGACGTGACATCGACAAGCTGCGCGTTCATGCCCGCAGGAATGTTGCGCGCAATCCAGTTGAAATCATGGGTGGCAAAGCCCGTGCCCGTGACGATGTAATACTCATCCTCGGCCATCCGAACGCATGTCAGATCACATTCGATTCCAGCGCGGTCATTCAGCATCTGGGTATAGATCAGGCGGCCCACGGGCCGGGCCACATCGTTGGCGGCAATCCAGCCCAACGCGGCTTCGGCATCGGGTCCCTTGAGCGTGAACTTGGCAAAGGATGACTGGTCGAAAAGAACCGCCGCTTCGCGCCCGGCCCGGTGCTCGCGTGCCACCGCCGCATGCCAGTTGGGCCGGCCAAATGTGTAGCTGTCGCGTTGCTCTTCGCCAAGTTCCTGATCGCAATACCAGTTTGGCCGCTCCCAGCCCAGTTTCTCGCCGAATACCGCACCCTTGGCCAGCAACCGGTCATAAAGCGGCGAACGGCGGCAGGGCCGGCCGGAATCGTATTCTTCGGCGGGCCAGGCCATCGCATAGTGTTTGCCATAGGCTTCATAGGTCCGGGTTCTGATCCAGTCGTCATCAAAATGCGGGCGGCCAAATCGCCGGATATCGGCGGGCCAAAGGTCAAACGGCGGCTCTCCGTTGGCCACCCATTCGGCCAGCGCCATGCCGGCGCCACCACCGGCGGCAATGCCAAAGGCATTGAACCCCGCGCCTACAAAGAAATTCCGCAACTCGGGCGCTTCGCCCAGAATGAAATTTCCATCTGGCGTGAAGCTTTCCGGCCCGTTGACCAGTTCCTTGATTCCCACGCTGTCCAGCGCCGGAACCCGACCAAGCGCCTGCTCCATCAGAGGTTCGAAATGGTCGAAGTTGCTGTCAAGCAACGAAAAGTGGAAGCCCCTGGGAATACCGTCTTCGGCCCACATGATCGGGTTTTTCTCATAGCCGCCCATCACAAGCCCGCCAACCTCTTCCTTGTAGTAGGTCAGCCGGTCAGGATCGCGCAGGGTTGGCAGGCCTGGTGGCAAGCCCGGAATGCGCTCGGTGACCATGTATTGATGTTCGACCGACACAAGCGGAACATTCACCCCGACGGTCTTGGCCAAGGCTCTTGTCCATTGCCCGGCGCAGGCGATGACCACCGGCGTTTCGATCCGCCCCCGGCTGGTTTCGACACCCGTGATCACACCCTTCTCGACGTCGACCGACAGCACCTTCGTGTCTTCGAAAATGCGCGCACCCGCCATGCGCGCACCCCTGGCCAAGGACTGGGTGATGTCCGAGGGGTTGGCCTGCCCGTCCGTTGGCAGGAAGGCCGCGCCCACCACATCATCGATGGTCATGATCGGCCAGAGCTCCCGGGCTTCCCGAGGGGTCAACAGTTCCATCTCCAAACCAAATGATCGCGCGGTTGTCGCCTGCCGCCGGACCTCTTCCCAGCGCTCGTCATTGCAGGCCAGTCGCAGCCCGCCATTCATCTTCCAACCGGTCGCCAGCCCGGTTTCCGTTTCCAGTCGATCATAAAGTTCGACCGAATAGCCCAGAAGCTGCGTGATGTTGGCATTTGAACGCAACTGCCCAACCAGCCCCGCCGCATGAAATGTCGTGCCTGACGTCAGTTTCTTGCGCTCGAGCAAAACCACGTCCCAACCGAGTTTGGCCAGATGATAGGCAGTGGAACAGCCAATGATGCCGCCGCCGATAATGACGGCCCGGGCAGTGCCTGGAAATTCACTCATCATGGACCTCACATTGATTGGAACTGATCGAACGCGGCGCGATAGCGCGCCAGGTTTTCGGCTGAATAGGCTTCATAGTCGAAATCTATGTCGCTCGTCTTTTCCGAAACCATCGACCACAGGGTTTCGCGCAAGAGCGCTGCACATTTCATGGCCTGGTATCGGCGCAGCAGGCCGCTGTCGGGCGCGCCGTCAAGATACTGTGTCAGCATTTCCTGCTCTTGCCCTGGTGTCAGCCCGAAGTTGGCTGCAAGTCCGCCGAGATCGAACAACGGTGAATTGAAACCGCCGTATTCCCAGTCGATCAGCCACAAACGGTCGTCGCCCTGCAGAAAATTCGCCGGCAACAGATCATTGTGGCAGGGCACGAGTTCAATTTTTCCGATGTTCCGGTCAAGCTCCCGGGCCTGCTGCTCCAGATCCTCCAACACGGGAACATGGGCCGAGTTCATGGCCCTGAGCCGAGCCGCGTAATCCCGAAGGACGTGGAAAACCCAAAAGGCCAGCACCGGGCCGCGCAGGTGTTGGGCGACATCCCGATGGCAGCGTGCAACAATTTCCACGACCTGCTCGAGCGTTTCGGGTTTGCGCAAGTCGCCACCCGCAAGCGGCGCGGCATCGACAAAATCAAGCACCATCGCCCCGGGCTGGGCAAAATGCACCGCGGGTGACAGCCCGGCTGCATGCGCAGCACGGCTTATTGCCAGTTCATTGAAACGCATCACCCCGTGGTGCGGAATGTCTTCACCGATACGCACGACATACTCCTTGCCGCCATCGCGCAGTCGCACATTGAAATTGGTGATGCCGCCGCCCAGCAACTCGGCCCGGTCCGGGTCTTGCCAACAGGGCAAGCCAAGCGCCAGTTCAATCGCGTTTTCTGCCGGATCGTCCATCATGCCTCCAGCCCCAGTCTTTCGCGTGACCGTCGCGCCAGTGCCGCGACGATCCGATCAACAATGATTGCAATGAAGGCCACCGAAAGGCCCGCGACAATGCCTTGGCCCGTGTTGGCCTTGGTCAGGGCAATATAGACTTCCTGCCCAAGATCTCGTGTGCCTACCAGCGCGGTGATGACCAGCATGGACAGCGCCAGCATGACCGTTTGGTTCAACCCCAAAAGCAGTGACGGCGTGGCCAGCGGCAGCTTTACGCGCCATAACAACTGCCATTCGGTGCAGCCGGCGACTTTCCCGGCTTCAATCATCTGCGGATCTATCGAGCGCAGGCCATGCGCGGCATAGCGCACCGCCGGTGCCAGGGCATAGAGGACAACTGCGATCATTGCCGAAAAATCGCCGACCCTGAACAGCATCACCACGGGGATCAGGTAAACGAAGCTGGGCAAGGTCTGGAGCGTGTCGATGATGGTCCCGATGATCGAATTGGCCCGGTCGCTCTGGCCGGCCCAAATCCCCAGAGGAATACCGATGGCGCTGGCGATCAGAACCGACGTTCCGCATAGGTAGACCGTCACCATGGCTTTGCCCCAAAGACCGCTGGCTGCTATGAACCCGGTCAGGACCGCAGCCAGCATGCCCAACTTCCAGCCACCGATTTTCCAGCCCGCAAGGCCCATTGCAATGATGCCCCACGCCCAGG
>JALSJL010000408.1 GCA_026989405.1 Marinosulfonomonas sp.
CGGCGCAGGCGCTGGCCTTCTGGATCGAAACCGCGCTGATCGAGGATGGCCCGTTGTTTCGCCCCGTCACCGTCAACGACGATCCGCTGGAGCGCGCGCTTTCCCCCGACGGCATCTATCAGATCGTGCAAAAGCGCCTTGAGGCGGCGGGCTACCCGGCCGGGTTTGCCACGCCGCACGGGCTGCGCTCGGGGTTTCTGACCCAGGCCGCGCTCGATGGCGCGCCGATCCAGGCGGCCATGCGCCTTTCGCTGCACCGCTCGCTGGCGCAGGCGCAGAAATATTACGACGACGTGGAGATCGCCGACAATCCGGCCGCCGATCTACTCGGTTAGCCGCGCCATCATCGCCGGCAGCGGCAGGGCGCGGATGTCGCCGTTCATCGGCACCTCGCGCTCGCCGGCATAGACGAGGAAGCGACGCTGCGCACCGATATCCGCGGCGGCAGTGTGAAGACCACGGCTGACCTTGGGCGCGGTGCTGCGCTTGATCTCGATCGCCCAGATGCCGCGGCCCGGCACGTCAAGGACAAGGTCGATCTCGGCCCCGGCGCTGGTCCGGTAAAAGCTGGCCTCGGTGCCCTGGGGGGCGACGCTCAGCAGGTTTTCGATGATCAGCCCCTCCCAGCTGCCGCCGATCACGGGATGGGCCAAAAGCGTCTCTAACGTTGGGATATTCAGCAGGGAATGCACCAATCCGCTGTCGCGCACATAGACTTTCGGCGACCGGACCAGCCGCTTGCCGGCGTTGCGGTGCCAGGGCGGCAGGCGGCGCACCAGCATCAGGTCGACCATCAGGTCGAGGTAGCGCGTGATGGTCTGGCCTGAAACCCCCAGCCCGGCGGCAAGGCGCGCCGCATTCAGCAAGCCACCCTGTTCGTGGGCCAGCATCGTCCAGAACCGGCGCAGGGTCTCGGCCGGGATGCGCGGGCCGAATTGCGGAATGTCGCGTTCCAGGTAGGTGCGGATGAAATCGCGCCGCCAGGACAGGCTTGCGCTGTCGTCGCCGGCCTGAAACGCATCGGGAAAGCCGCCGCGCAGCCAGAGCGTGTTCAGCGCCCCCTGCCCCACCTCGACCAGGTTGAGTACGCCCAGCTCCTGGTAAGATACCCGCCCGGCCAGCGATTCCGCCGACTGGTGCAGCAGGGTGTTGCTGGCCGACCCGAGCAGCAGGAACTGCCCGGTGCGGTGTCCGGCCCGGCGGCGCGCGTCGATCTGGCCACGCAGGGTGGCAAACAGGCCCGGCATCAGCTGCACCTCGTCGATCACCACCAGCCGCCCGGCCTGTTCGGCCAGATACAGGTCGGCTTCCTGCAGGATCTGCCGGTCCTGGTGGCGCTCCAGATCAAGGTGAACGGCGTCGCGCCCGGCCGCGATTTCAAGCGCCAACGTGGTCTTGCCCACCTGGCGCGGCCCCAAAAGGACAACGGCGGGCTGCCTTTCCAGCGCGGTTTCGATTCGGGTTTTCGCAAGCCTGGGAAACATAACCGTGTATATCTCACACAATGTGGAAGAAATGCAAGGTTAAATTTCGAGGCCACAAGGCTGTGGAATGCTGCTGCTTGCCCAGAAACAGTGTCTGACACGGGCAATTTGCCATTTTTCGCCGATTGGCGGCAGCCTTGCCCCCCGCCCTGCCGGCCGGGGGCGGCGGATTTCCTCAATGAAATGGCAGGAAACAGGTTGGAGGGCAAGTTTTCCTTGTGTCTGATGCGCGCGGGGCCACAAGATGCTGTGACAAAGCCCTTGCCCGAATCTCTTGACCCTGCCAGTTTGTTACGGAATAAACAGAATAAAACGCGAAACACCGTAACAAACGGTTGGCGAATACGGGCAGAGACGGGCACAGACACATGGCGAACGACAAGACGCGCATCGACATCCTGATCGGGGAGCATGCGCAGAACCTTTCCGAACGGTTGCAGGCGCATCGCGCGCAGCTTTTCCCACCCGATGCAAAGCGCACCCTGCGCAAGTTCACATCCGGTGAAGTGGCCGATCTGCTGGGCGTCAAGGATGCCTATCTGCGCAAGCTGCATCTTGACGGCAAGGGCCCCTCTCCCGAGATCCGCACCGGGGGCCGGCGCTATTATTCGCCCGAAGACATCCAGGCGCTGCGCGACTATCTGGAAGTGGGCGCCAAGAGCCCCGGCACCTACCTGCCCGGCCGCCGCGAGGGTGACCACCTGCAGGTGATCACCGTGATCAACTTCAAGGGCGGCTCCGGCAAGACCACCACCGCCGCGCACTTGGCGCAGAAGCTGGCGCTTGACGGTTACCGCGTGCTGGGCATCGACCTGGACCCGCAGGCCAGCCTGTCGGCGTTGCACGGGTTTCAGCCCGAATTTGACCTGCTGGACGGCGGCACGCTCTATGACGCCATCCGCTATGAAGACCCTGTTCCGCTGAAAAACGTCATTCAGAAGACCTATTTCACCAATCTCGACCTGATCCCCGGCAATCTCGACCTGATGGAGTTCGAGCACGACACCCCCCGCGCGCTGGCGCAACGCGATGGCAACCTGTTTTTCACAAGAGTCGGCGATGCGCTGGCGGATGTGGAAGGGGAATATGACGTGGTCGTGGTCGATTGTCCGCCCCAGCTCGGGTTTCTCACCATGTCGGCGCTGTCGGCGGCGACCTCGGTGCTGGTCACGGTGCACCCGCAGATGCTGGATGTGATGAGCATGTGCCAGTTCCTGCTGATGACCTCGAACCTTTTGGGGGTCGTGGCCGAGGCCGGGGGCGACATGTCTTATGACTGGATGCGCTATGTCATCACCCGCTACGAGCCGGGCGACGGGCCGCAAAACCAGATGGTCAGTTTCATGCGCTCGATGTTTGGCGAAAACGTGCTGAACCATCCGGTGCTGAAATCCACCGCGATTTCCGACGCAGGGCTGACGAAACAGACACTATACGAGGTGGAAAAGGCCCAGTTCACCCGCACGACCTATGAGCGCGCGATGGAAAGCCTGAACGCGGTCAACGGTGAGATCGAGGGCCTGATCCAGCAAGCATGGGGGCGTGAACATGGCGCGTAAGAATGTGTTGAAGGGGCTGATGGAAGGGGCCGGGGGCGACACCCCCCCTGCCCCGTCGCGTGTCGATACCGCGAAGCCGCGCTATACGACCGGGGCGATCGGCGCGGTCAGCCAGTCGATTGCCGAGCTCAAGCGGCGCTCGGTGGTCGAGGTCGATCCGCGGATGATCGACAATGCCGGCATGCGCGACCGGCTGGACGAAGACGCCGACCTTGCGGCGCTTGCGGAGTCGATCCGCGACTATGGCCAGCAGGTGCCGGTGCTGCTGCGGCCAAACCCGAATGATGCGGAACGCTACGAGGTGGTCTATGGCCGCCGGCGCGTCGCCGCGCTCAAGGCGCTTGGCCAGCCGGTCAAGGCGATGGTGCGCGTGCTCGATGACCGCGAACTGGTGATCGCCCAGGGCCAGGAAAACAGCGCCCGGCGCGACCTGAGCTTTATCGAAAAGGCCAATTTTGCCCGCCAGATGCGCGATGCCGGCTATGACCGCAAGGTGATCTGCGCCGCGCTGCACATGGACAAGACGTTGATTTCACGCATGCTCAGTGTCGCTGACCGCATCCCCGATGCGCTGATCGAGGCGATCGGCTCGGCGCCCTCGATCGGGCGCGACCGCTGGCTGGAGCTTGCGGCGCTGGTGGAAAGGACCTCGGCGGATGCCACGGGTTTTGCCAGCGGCGAGACGTCGGATGCCCGGTTCGAAGCGGTGATGGCGGCGCTGAAACAGCCGGCCCGCCGCAGCCCCGCGCCCAGGGCCAAACCGTTGCGCGGGGCAGGGGGCGCGGAGATCGCCACCGCCACCCGCAAGGGCGAAAAGCTCATACTGACCCTGGACAGCAAGACATCCGCAGGCTTCGACGACTGGCTTGTCGAGAACCTGACCGAGATCCACCGAAGCTGGAAAGACCGGCACGGCGGCTAGCCCGACCCACGGGCGACAACGAGGAGCAGCAACAACAGGAGGCACGAAAAGACAGGACGGAGTAAGAAAAAGCCCCCCAGGAAATGATCCCGAGAGGCCTTTGGTTCGTTATTCGCACTTCCGAATCTAGGCAGGGTGTTGACAGCTGTCAACAGGCGTCGTTCGCGGCGGGCGGAAAAGTTTTGTCTCGTGATACAAGAATGGAAACCATCACAACGACGCCCTTTGGGCAGCGGCCGGTAACGGCTGCGCTGATCGAACGGGCCCGCGCCGCGCAAGGGCCGGTCAGCGCCAGTCATTTCAACAAGTGGGAGCTGTTTCGCGAACTCTGTGTCGCGCGCGCCGCCTTTGGCATCAGCGACCGCGATCTGACGGTGCTCAACGCGCTGTTGTCGTTTCACCAGGACACCAACCTGTCGGACAACGGCAACCTGATCGTGTTCCCGTCGAACAAGGCGCTGTCGGAACGCGCGCATGGCATGGCCGAAAGCACGTTGCGCCGGCACCTGGCGGCCCTGGGGGCGGCCGGGCTGATCCAGCGCCACGACAGCCCCAACGGCAAGCGCTACGCCGCGCGTGGGGCCGATGGCGAGATTTCGCGCGCCTTCGGCTTTGACCTGCGCCCGCTTCTGGTGCAGGCGCGTGACATCACCCGTGCCGCCGCCGAAACCCGCGCCGCGCAGGAACGTATGAAGCGCCTCAGAGAGGCTGTGACGCTGCTCAAGCGCGATGCCCTCAAGCTGGTGCAATACGGGCAGGAGACGGCGCCCGGCCCGCTCTGGAGCCCCTTTGAGGCCGCGCTGCTGAACATTCACCGGCAGATGCGCCGGAAGATGGACTACGACACGCTGAAGGGACTTGAGGAAACGCTCAACCAGATGTTGCCGGACATACGTCATGCGCTCATGCAAACAGAAGAAATGAGCGGCAATGCCCGCGAAAATGAGCGGCACTATTCTAATTCAAACCCAGACTCTCATGATTCTGAACTTTGCCAAGAAAAGGCAAAAGGCGAGGTTTCGGACAGTTCTGAACCGGACAGACAATCGCAAGGGCCCGAGCCAACCCTGCCGCTGGCCCTGGTTCTGAAGGCCTGCCCCGATATCCTGCCCTACGCGCCCGACAAGCCCCGCCACTGGCATGAGCTGGTGGCGCTTGCAGGGTTCGTGCGGGGCATGATGGGGATCAGCCCCGATGCCTGGGAAGAGGCGAAAGCTGTCATGGGGCCGGAAACGGCGGCGATCACCGTGGCCGGTATTCTGCAGCGTATCGAACAGATCAGGTCACCGGGCGGCTATCTGCGCGCCCTGACGCGGCGGGCCGGGGATGGGGCATTTTCACCCGGGCCAATGATCATGGCCTTGCTGAGCGCAGACAAGGCCGCGGCGTGAGAGTTGACAGCTGTCAACTTTTGCGCAGACCGGGAAAAATGAGGTAAACGCCATGATTCCAATAAGTTACCGGTATATGCGATGGGGCCACGCTTCGTGACGGCCCGGCCCGCCTTTCTGTCCATCGGCGAGTGCATGGTTGAACTGGCACCGTCGGGGGCAGGGCCGCTAAAGCAGGATCGAAACCAGCCCGGGCCAGGCCAGAAGCAGGGCCAGAGCCAGAAGCTGAATGGCAATGAACGGCAGGAAACCGCGGAAAATGTCGGTCAGGGAAATCTGGGGCGGTGCCACGGATTTGAGGTAAAAGGCGGCCGGGCCAAACGGCGGCGACAGAAAGCTGACCTGCATGTTCATGGTGAACACCACGCCAAACCAGATGGCGACATATTGTGGCTCTATCCGGCCGAAAAAGCCGATTTCCTCGATCGGCAACTGGCGCACGATCGGCAGAAAGACCGGCATGATCAGCAAGACGATGCCGACCCAGTCCATGAACATGCCCATGATCAGAAAAATCACCATCATCACAAGAATGATCACCATGGTGGGCATCTGCGGTCCCACGATGAGATTGGCGATATAGGAAGGGCCGCCGGCCAGCGTATAGGCGGCCGCCAACGAGGCGGCGCCGAGCGTCACCCAGATGATCGTGCCGGTGGAGCGCAGGGTGCGCATCAGCGAATCCCACACGATGTCAAAGGTCATCTCGCGGCGCAGCACCGAGATCAGGAACACCGTGATCACCCCCATGCCGGCGGCTTCGGTGATGCCCGTCACCCCGCCGTAGATCGAGCCGAGCACGACGCCGATCACCAGAAGCGGCGGCACCAGGCCTTTGCCCATATGCCATGCGGTCGCGGTGCGCTCGCGGCGAAACACCAGGAAGATCAGCGCCAGGGACACCAGGGTGACACTGCCAAGCGGCCACAGGTCCGAGACCATCCCCAGCGGGATCGCCTCGACCCCTTCGAGAACCTCGTTCGCCCCGATCACGGTGAAAAACAGCGCGCGCAGGAACAGAACCGCGCTGACACCGGCCCCCAGGATCGCAAGGAGAGCGGCAAACAGGATGGCTTTTTCCCGGCCGGGCGGGTCGTCCGGGTCAGGTTCGGGCAGGGGGGCTTCGTGCGGGCGCAGGCGCGTGCGCAGGACAATGTAGACAATGAACATCGCGGCAAGGATTAAGCCGGGGATGAAGGCTGCGGTGAACAGAGCCTTGATAGAGGTTTCGGTGATCAGCCCGTAAAAGATCAGCACGATGGATGGCGGGATCATGGTGCCAAGCGAGCCGCTGGCGCAGATCGTGCCGATGGCGAGGTTCTGGTTGTAGCCCAGCCGCAGCATCTGGGGCAGGGCGATCAGGCCAAGCAGCACGACCTCGCCGCCGATGATGCCCGACATGGCCGCCATGATGACCGCCATCACCGATGTGACAATGGCAATCCCGCCGCGGGTGCGCGACAGCCAGGCGTTGAGCGAGGTATACATGTCCCGGGCGATCCCGGTTCGCTCCAGCAGGGCCGCCATGAGGATGAACAGCGGGACCGATATCAGCACATAATTCGTGAGCTGGCGGTAAATCGCCTGCGACAGCACCCCAAGGGGTCCGCGGCCAAAGTTTCCGAAGGTGACTTCGGGGCCGAATTTCAGCACCAGGACGCCAACCGCCAGCGTGGCCGAGGCAAACCCCAGCGGCATGCCGATGGCCAGCAGGAAAAACAGGCCAAGCAGCAACAGGATCGAGAGCGTTCCGATATCGACCATGTTTTCAGTTCCCTACGGCTTTGCGGATCTGCTCGATTTCCGCTTCGTCGATATCGTCGACCGGCGAATGCGACTCGGGCGCCTTGTTCCAGTCGGCAATCAGGTTTGACAGCGCCTGAATGGCGACAAGCACCATGAACAGAAGGATTGCCGGCTTGATCGTCGCCGGCAACGGTGGATCCCATGCGGTGCCAAAGGTTTCCCAGCGCAGATACTTGGCCTTGGCTTCATTGTAACTGCCCCAGATGAGGGCAACGGTGAACACCCAGATCAGGGCGACCGAAAGCGTGTCGGACGCCTTGCGGGCCCACCTGGGAAGCATGTCATAGACGATGAATATCCGGATATGGCTGCGCTGCTGCATGGCGTAGAGCCCGGCGAGCATGAACACGAAGCCAGCGATCCAGAGCGACAGCTCGTTGGCCCAGAGCGTCGGCTTGGAGAACACATAGCGCATCACCACTTCGAACAGCATGACGCACAGGATGGCGACGATGGCAATCATCGTCAGGCGCGACACTACAAGGCTGAAAATATCGAAAAAACCGTCGGGTTCCGGCTCTATCATGCCCTGGAAGTCCGAAAAATACAGCGCGGCCAGCAGCACGGCGACCGCGCCGGATGTCAGCGCCAGAAAAACGTGGATGTTGGACGACGGCACAAGGATTGTCCGCAGTTCGATGCCGAGGCCGAAGATCAGCTGGCCCAGCACGACCCAGGCCGAAAGGGCCACGAAAACCAGGATGCTCAGCCACATGGCGCGGCGAACGACCGCGCGGCCCCGTTGACCCAGCCAGAGGCTGTCCTTTTCACCGGCCTTCATGTTTGCAGACCACCCATGCCCGAGAGTTGACAGAAAAAGTGGCGAACCCGCAAGGGTTCACCACATGATGACAGGCCGTCACATCAGATCACTGAATCAGACCCAGGCGCCGCTGAAATTCGCGGTGCGAATCGACCAGCGCAGCCGCTTCGGGTGTCTTGGCCGCCCAGCCGTCCCAGGCTTTCTGCGCGATTTCGCGGAATTTTGCCCGGTCTTCGGTGCTCCAGTCATGCAGCGTGACCCCGTCTGCCACCAGCTTGACCGCGGCCTCTTCGTTGGCCAGCTCGGTGTTCAGCGTGAAGTTGAACGCCATCGCTTCGCCCGCGACTTCAAAGATGCGCTGGATGTCGGGCGGCAGTCCGTTCCAGACATCAAGGTTGATCGCGATATGGTCCGCCGGCATTGAATGGAACCCCGGGTAGGTGGCGTGTTTGACGATGTCATACAGGCCAAGACCGACGTTGTTGGCCAGCGAAGATGCGTCGGCACCGTCAATGATGCCGGTTTCAAGAGCCGTAAAGATCTCGGTGAAGTCCATCACGATCGGTTTGGCGCCAAGGCCCGCGAAAATCTCGGTCTCGAGGCCGGGAGGTGAGCGGAACTTCCAGTCTTTCAGATCTTCGAAGCCACGAATGGGTTTGGCCGAAGACAGCGATTCCTGGCCCGGGATGAACCAGCTGACCAGATGCATGTTATAGGGCTCGTAAAGGGCGTTGGCTGCCTCCTGGCCGCCGCCGTTGTAGAAGAAGTTGTAAAGCTGCCAGGGCGTGTCGTAGCCCCCCATCGGGTCACCGACGAACTGGAAGGCCGGGTTCTTGCCGGTCTGGTAGCTGCCGCCCGTGAAGTCGCCGTCCAGGATGCCCGAGGCGGCGGCGTCGAAGGTTTCGACCGAGGGCACGACCGAAGCCGACCAGAACAGTTCGATGTCGACGCGTCCGCCGCTCATGGTTTCGACGTCGTCGACGTATTTCTGCACCGCCTTGCCGGACACTGTTTCCGGCGAGTGGTGGGTCTGGATTCGCAGGGTGTATTCGGCGCTGTAGGCACTGTTTGCCACAAGCGCGCCAATGGCCGTTGCGGCCAGAGTCAGGGTTCCGAAATTCATGGTTTCCTCCGCTGTTGTCATGATCTTGCGCCCGTTTTGGCCGGGCGTCTGGCTGTGTGTTCCTGAATCCCTATATCAGCCTGTCATACAGTTCAAGATTATTTGGTATACCAAATTATGAATGGCCAAGGGTCGATGAATTGGGTAAACCGAATATGACCGATCCCCAATGACAGGTGCTGAATGCCGGCAAGTCTGATTGATGTAAGCGAAATTCCATCCCTGTCGCGTCAGAGGCTGGGGGACCAGATTGCCGATGTTCTGCGCAAGCAGATCGTCGTGGGAGAGCTGGCGCCCGGCAGTCGCATCCCCGAGCGCGAGACCTCTCTGGCGCTTGGTGTCAGCCGCACGCCGCTGCGCGAGGCGCTGTTGATCCTTGAAAGCGAGGGGCTGGTAACCATGGCGCCGGCGCGCAGCCCGATTGTGGCGAACCCGTCGCCAAAAGAGGTGGTGGACCTGCTGATCGTTCAGAGCGCGCTTGAGGCGCTGGCCGGGGACTGCGCCTGCGACACGATCACCGAGGAGGAAATCGGCCATATCGAAGAGTTGCACGGGCAGATGGTTGCGCAGGCCGATTCGACGGAATCGATCGACTTTTTCCAGGTCGACATGGCCTTTCATCAGGCCATTGTCGCGGCCACCAAGAATGCCCCGCTGATCAAGACCCATGCGCAATACAATTCCCGGCTGTGGCGCGCCCGCTACCTGTCGTCGCGCCGCCGGGTCAAGAAGCGTTCCCTGACGCTTGCCGAACATGGCAACATTCTTGAGGGATTGCGCAACCGCGACCGGAAACGGACATCCAGAGCATTGGAAAAACACTTGAAAACAGCGATCAGGAATATCTCGACCATACTGGCCGAGCCGGGCACAGACGCCTGATCAGCGCAGGGGGCTGCCGACCATGAACGATGACAACAACGCCGGGAAAAAGCGGTTCCGCTCGCAGGAATGGTTCGACAATCCGGACAACCCGGCGATGACCGCGCTGTATGTCGAGCGGTATCAGAACCACACATACACCCGCGAAGAACTGCAATCGGGCCGGCCTGTCATCGGGATCGCACAGACCGGGTCGGACCTTGTGCCCTGCAACAAGATTCACGTCTTTCTGGCCGACAGGGTGAAGGCCGGTATCCGCGAGGCCGGCGGCATCCCGATGGAGTTCCCGGTGCACCCGATCCAGGAAACCGGCAAACGGCCGACGGCGGCGCTTGACCGGAACCTGACCTATCTGAGCCTGGTCGAAGTGCTGCACGGCTACCCGATCGACGGGGTTGTCCTGACCACCGGTTGCGACAAGACCACGCCGGCGATGCTGATGGGTGCCGCGACGCTGGACCTGCCGGCGATCGTGCTGTCGGGCGGGCCGATGCTGGATGGATGGTGGAACGGCAAACCTGCCGGTTCGGGCATGATGGTCTGGGAAAGCCGGCGGCTGCTGGCCGAAGGCAAGATCGACTATGACGAGTTCATGGACCGGGTCTGCGCGTCTGCCCCGTCTCTGGGACATTGCAACACCATGGGCACGGCCAGCACGATGAACGCGCTGGCCGAGGCCCTGGGCATGTCTCTGCCCGGCTGCGCGGCCATACCGGCGCCGTTTCGCGAGCGCATGACGATGGCCTACGAAACCGGCAAGCGGATCGTGGCGATGGTGCGCGAAGAACTGCGCCCCTCGGACATCATGACCCGCAAGGCGTTCGAAAACGCGATCCGGGTGAATACGGCGATCGGCGGCTCGACCAACGCGCCGCCGCATCTGCAGGCCATCGCGCGCCATATCGGCGTGGAACTGAGCATTCAGGATTGGCAGGACCACGGCTATGACCTGCCGCTTCTGGTGAACATGCAGCCGGCCGGCAAATACCTGGGCGAGAGCTTTCACCGGGCCGGCGGCGTGCCGGCGGTGATCGGCGAATTGCTGCGGGCGGGTCTGCTGCACGGCGACGCGATGACCGTTTCGGGCGCGCCTTTGGCCAGGGTTCTGGACGGCGCGGGCAGCAAGGATCACGATGTCATAGCGACCGTCGAAAAGCCGTTGCGCGACAACGCCGGGTTTCTGGTGCTCAGCGGCAACCTGTTTGACTCGGCGCTGATGAAAACGTCGGTCATTTCCGATGAGTTTCGCGAAAAATACCTGAGCAAGCCCGGCTCGGAGAACGTGATGGTTGGCCGGGCCGTGGTGTTCGAAGGGCCAGAGCACTACCACGCAGCGCTGAACGATCCGGCGCTTGAGATCGACGAACACGCGGTCCTGTTCATTCGCGGCGTGGGCTGCG